>JAITKH010000042.1 GCA_031278535.1 Planctomycetota bacterium
AGCCATTCCCGAAGGGCCGCCAACCGGCGGGAAAGCGCCTCCCGGTCGCCATAGCCGTCCGCGATGAGCGATTCAATCAGGACGGCGTTGCTTTCGACGTAATCGGCTACCTTATCCTCGTCCAGGTCAATGGTACAGGCGGCAGCGGAGCGCTCGGCGGTGGCGCAGCACAATTCGAACGCCTCTTCCGGCGTCAGGCCGGGCAGTCCCTCCATTTCCAGTATCCGGCCGTTGAAAACATTTTTCCCGCCCGTTCCCGGCCGATCAAGAAGCTCCCGCCGGATTGCTTCCAGAGGGATGGCGTTCACAACGTCGCGAAGGAATATGCCGGCCGGCATATCGCCTCTGAAGGCGACCAGGACCGATTCCGGCATGGTCAGGGGCAGGAAACCCTGGGCTGCGGCCAGCGCCACCAGGCCGGAACCGGCGGCAAAAGATATGCCTAAGGGAAAGCGGGTGTGGGAATCGCCGCCTGTTCCCGCCCGATCCGGGATCAGAAGGCGGTTGAGCCATGAATGGATAATACCGTCGCCCGGGCGCAGCGCCACACCGCCTCGTTCCTGGAAAAAGGCGGGAAGCGTGGCGTGCGTCTGCCTGTCCCTGCCGTTCGGGTAGGCGGCGGTGTGGCAAAACGACTGCATGACCAGATCGGCCGAGAATCTAAGACAGGCCAAATCGCTCATCTCGTCCCTGGTCATGGGACCTGTGGTATCCTGGCTTCCGACGGTGGACATGGCGGGTTCGCAATATTCGCCCGGAAGAACTCCCTCCCGGCCGCAAGCGTGGCCGACCAGTTTCTGCGCCAGGGTGTATCCCTGGCCTGAGGGGCGCGACAGCCGGACCGGTTCGGGAAAAACCGCCGGCGGCGGGCGATCGAGAATGGCGGCGGCCCTGGCGGCCAATTTCCGGCCGACAATCAGGTTGATTCGGCCTCCGGCCCGCCATGAGGCGGCAAGCTGTCCGGAAAAGGGAAAAGCGGCTATCGCCGCTCCGTCTTCGCGTCGGAGCGTCCCCGCGCCATCCGGCGGCCGGAATTCCAGTACAACGCGGTCCCCGGTCCTGAGGCCGGAAACGTCGACGATTATGGGCAGGCCGCCGGCATCCTCGAAATTCTCGCGGAAAATCGGGGCAATGCGGGAGGCCATAACCGTTCCCCCCCGTCGCTTGTTGGGAATATGGGGGATGTCCTGCCCCAGGAGCCAGACCAGCGAGTTTACCGCCGACTTGCGGCTGGAACCGGTGCCAAGCGTGTCGGCGACGAAAACGGGGAAAAAACCGGTTGTTTCCGCCTCCCGGCGCAACCGCTCCAATTCTTCCCGGCCGCCGGGAAAACGGGATTCTCCAAAATATAAAGCGTGGAGGGGGATGTCTGGGCGAGTGGAGGCCTGGCGGGCGGGCGAGAGATCGTCGGTGTTGACTTCGCCGTCGACCTTGTAGACGACAAAACGAAGGCTTTCCGGCAAAGCCGGCGCCCGGGTCAGCCATTCCGCGTCGGCCCATGACGCCAGAACTCTTTTCGCCTCCGCATTCCCGTTCTGGAAAAGGCGGGCCAGTTCCTCCACGGCATCGCCGACGAAAAGGCATCCGGAAAGGGCTTTCGCGGCGTCGCCGGCAAGAGCGGGATCGGAGAGCAACCTGATCAGCGGCGGCAGATTATGCCCGCCGGACATGGCACCAAGAACTTCCACCGCAGCTTGCCGGGAAAATCCCGAGACCCGGATTTTTCCCGCCGCAATCTGCTCGAGAATGCCGCTTTTCGCCAGCGCGGCCGGATCCACACCCGCCGGCACCCGATCAGCCAGGAGCACCAACAAATTCTCATCGCCGCCCGGGGACGAGACCCGTCCCTCGGCGAGCCAACCCGCAATTTGATTTACCTCTTCAACTGTCAGGGGAGGGGGGGGAATGCCTTGTTTCTGTCGTTCATCCCTGGCCCGGAGCCAAGAACGGTTCATCAGAAATTGCCGGCCAGGCCAAGCGACGGCAATGTCGGCAGAATGTTTTGCGCCGGCTCTGATATGGGGATGGGCATTCCCAGGCGGGTCATTTCTTTTTTCACTTCAACGATTTCCCGCCGCCATTTCAGCCTGCCTTCGAAGCCGATGACGTTTCTATACATCATCTCGGCCCGACGGAGCTCGCGTTCAAGCGCCCGCATGCGATCATTGTCGTCGCGATTGGAAGTCTTTAAGCCCGCCGCTTTCTCGACCTGACCGCCGTCCCTGTTTTGCGCGTAAATTTTCCCCTTTCTCCAGATCTGCCCGTAATGCTTGCGGCAATACCCCTTGGCGTGAACCCGGTTCTCACAACCCGGAACCGTACATTTGCTGCTCTCGCGCGGCATGATCGGCATTCCCTTCCTTTTCTTTGGGTTGGAAAAAAGCATTCGCACCATATCCCAAAAATCAATTTTTCAAGCCGATTTCGCCGATTTCCGCTTGGGTCGGCGCAACTTTGCTCTTTTCAGCTGGCTTTTAAAGTTTTCAAGGCATTACACCGCAAGGTGGTTGTTTTTCGTCGACTTGGAGAAAACAAACACCCTTGCCGGAACTCATTGCGCAAGAAATCAGTATATCGCCTCGATTCAGGATGTCAAGGCAGAATTCCAGGCATGAACGCGTCGTGGCTTGAAATTATGAAAATAGCGCCAAGCGGACATTTGACCGCGTTTTCAGGGAAAACCGCCCGATCCGCTTCGGACCGATCCCTGTCAACCAAAAACTCCGTCTTCACTTGTTGAAGCGCACCACGACGATGTCGCCGTCCTTCACCACATAGTCCTTGCCTTCAATGCGAAGCCTGCCCGTCTTTGCCACCGCAGCCTCGGATCCGAGCGCGATCAGGTCGTCGCAGGTCATCACCTCCATGCGGATAAAACCTTTTTCCATGTCCGAATGGATCTTTCCCGCCGCCCTGGGCGCTTTGGATCCGGCCGGACAGGTCCAAATATGCACTTCCTTGGGGCCGGCGGTGATGAAGTTGACCAGCCCGAGCGTACGGTAAGCGGCGCGGATCAGCCGTTCCATTGAGGATTCGGCCAAGCCGAGTTCGTCCAGGAAGACT
Organism: Planctomycetota bacterium; assembly: GCA_031278535.1. GTDB lineage: Bacteria > Planctomycetota > SZUA-567 > SZUA-567 > SZUA-567 > JAJBSZ01. Next base: position 3,064 of record JAITKH010000042.1, read on the forward strand.
TTCTGATCCTCCGGTTCCAGCCGGGCGATGTCGGCCTCGTCCCGGCCCGCCACCAATACCGTTTCTGCCCCCTCTCCGGCCGCAATCCCTTGCAGGGCGCCAACATGCCGGTTTTCCGCTTCAGCCATGGACTTCAGGTTGGCGACATAGAGAACGGGCTTCAGGGACATCAGATTGCAGTCGAGGAGGGCGTCGTGGTCCCGTTCGCCCAATGCCAGTTTTCGGGCCGGAAAGCCCGAAGCCAAGCCTTCGGCCGCCCTTTCAAGCGAAACAATATCCCGTTTCGCTTCGGCGTCGCCGGTCCTCGCCCGTTTTACTAGGCGCTCGATCTTGTTTTGCACCGTCTGGGCGTCGGCCGCTATCATTTCCAGGTCGATGGTCTCGACGTCGCGGGCCGGATCGATGGTTTCGTATTCGTGCGGCAGGTTCGCGTCCTCGAAACAGCGGACGACATGAATCAGCGCGTCCACGTCCTTGATGTGGGCGAGCAGTTTCGAACCCCGGCCTCCGCCGGCCGTGGAGCCGGCCTTGAGACCGGGAATGTCCACCACTTCCATCTGGGCCGGAACGGTCTTGGGGGCGTTGAACATGGCCGCGAGCGGGGCGATGCGCCTGTCCGGAACCTGCACCACGGCCCGGTTCGCCTCATCCCGGCCGAAGCCTTCGGCCCCGGCGGCGGTGATGGCGTTGTAGATGGTGGTCTTTCCGGCGCCCGGCAAACCAACGACGCCGCAGGCGAAACCCATTCCGTTCTCCTGTTTCCGTCCCCACCCCTATCCGAACCACATGCCGCCGTTGACGTCGAGCATAAGGCCGGTAACAAAACCGGATTCCCCGCTCGCCAGATAGGCGGCGGCGGCGGCGATGTCCTCCGGGAGTCCCAAGCGCCCAAGCGGCACCCGCGTCTTGAGGCGTTCCCGCGCCTCGGCGCTGTAACCCTTCAAAATGTCGGTGTCGGTGGTGCCGGGACAGATGGCGTTCACGGTTATCTTGAATTTGGCGAGCTGGCCGGCCAAGGCATAGGTCAAAGCGATCACCCCGCCCTTCGAGGCGGCGTAGGAAACGCTCGATTCGAACCCGCCCATGCGCCCGGAGTTGGAGGACATGTTGATGATGCGGGGGGCGGCGCTCTTTTTCAGGTGCGGTATCGCCTGCTGGCTCACCAGGAACATGCTCCTCAGATTCACCGCCAGCACCAGATCCCATTCCTCTGGAGTCACCTCCTCCAGGCGGGTGGCACGAAGAATGCCGGCGTTGTTGACCGCGATGTCGAGCTGGCCAAAACGCCCGATCGTCTTTGCGACCACCGCCCTGACGTCGGCAAGCTTCGAAACATCGGCTCCGGCGCTCTCGGCTTCAAGGCCGGCGCCGGCCAATTTTTTCGCCGAGGCGGCGGCCAGTCCGGCATCGATGTCGACCAACATCACCCGAGCCCCGTCGCGGGCCAGCCGGTCCGCGACGGCGAAACCAATTCCCTTGGCGGCGCCGGTCACCAACGCCACCCTTCCATCAAGCCCCATATTTCGTTGTCCTTTCAAAAAATGGACTTGCTACAATTTCCAGGCTTCTCATGCAACCAGGAATTGTGATCGAGCCGGATTTCAGGTCCAGCGCGACGAAACTTTGTCCGAGCCATGGACTTCAAGCGGCGCCCAGCCGGTTTCGGCAAACTGGGAGAGGAGCTTCTGCACCACCCCGAAGGCAATGTACTCGTCCGGCTTCAGGCCATCGGGCTCGTATGCCTTCCGGAATTCCTTAAGTTGGAGCAGGCGATCAAGCGCCGCCTGATCGACTGGCAGTTCCACCCGCTCCTCCTGTTTCGGGTTCGTTTCCAGGATCATCTTCTGGACCCGGGGATGGATGGAAAAAGTAAAGCCGCCGCCGGCGAGTTCAGTGACATGATAGCTGCCACGAAGACCGGCCGGCATGATGACGGCCCGGTATTTCCGATCCCGGAAAATGCCGTAGGTGCGCTTGGTCATGGCAAGGCCGGCCAGAATGACGTCTTCCTCCCGGACATTCGACCGGGCGTCCCGGGCGATGTCGCGGATGTAATCGTCGAGCCGCCCCATCTGCTGCACCACCAGGCACAGGGGTGGCTTCCGGCCGGCCGCCTCGGCCTTTTTCGCCCCTTTCTCATAGGCTTCGGCCACGGAAACGGCCTGGGCGACCGAGACGTTGATGGTGGCGCAGATGGGTATTCCCTCCTCCGCCAGGTGTTCCACCACTTCCACACCGGAACGGGTTGCGGGCAGCTTTATCGCGATATTCGGAGCCCAGGCATGGTACCGGCGGGCCTGGGCCAACATCCCGTCCGCGTCGCCGGCCCGGGCGGGATTGAGTTGTCCCAGCGCCAGCCCGTGCCGGCCTCCGGTCTTTTCGAATATTTCGGTGAACTGGCCAGCCGCGAAGACGGCGACCAGCTTCAGGAGCGCTTCGGCCCGTTCCTCAAAATCAAGCGTTTCCGGGACGGCGGCAACCTTGTCTTTCCAGAAATCCGGAGCGGCCTGGAAACTTTTGTAGGTGAGGACGGGGTTGGTGGTGACCCCGAGCGCCCCCAGTTTCTTCGCGGCCAGGATCTCCTCCGGAACGGCCGAGTCGTGCCACCAGCGGGTCTCTGTCTTCTCCGCCAGCCAGTCGAAATAGGTGTCCATGGATTCCTCCTTCGGCGGAAAACTATCTGTCAACCCTGGCGCCGCCGCCGCCGACAAGTTTTTGCACTTCGGCCAGGGTGGCCATGGTGGTGTCGCCGGGGGTGGTCATAGCCAGCGCCCCGTGCGCCGCGCCGTATTCCACCGCCTTGGCGGCGTCGCCGAAGGTCATCAGGCCGTAGATGAAACCGGAGGCGAAACTGTCGCCCCCCCCCACGCGATCCAGTATTTCCAGCCGCTCCCGCATCCTGGCTTCGTGGAATTTCCCTTCATGCCAGCAGATCGCGCCCCAGTCGTTCACGGTGGCGCTGCGGACAGTCCGGAGAGTGGTGGCGACGGCCTGGAAGTTGGGATAGGTCTTGACCGCCCGTTCGATCATGCTCTTGAAGCCTTCAATCGGGAGCGTGGTGAGGTTCGCGTCCACCCCTTCGATTTCCAGCCCCAGGCAAGCGGTAAAGTCCTCTTCGTTGCCAATCATCACGTCCACGTATTTCGCCAGCTCCCGGTTCACTTCCCGGGCGCGATCCCTGCCGCCGATTCCTTTCCAGAGGGACGGGCGGTAATTGAGATCGTAGCTGGTGACGGTGCCGTACCGCTTGGCCGCCTTGAGGGCGGCGATAACGGTGTCCGGCGTCTTGTCGCCCAGGGCGGCGAAAATGCCGCCGGTATGGAAATGGCGCACTCCGGCCCTGCCGAAAAGCTCGTCCCAGTCGACCGAATCCGGCGTCATTTTCGAGGCGGCCGTATGCCCCCGATCAGAACAGCCGACCGCGCCCCGGACGCCGAAGCCGCGCTCGGTGAAATTGAGGCCGTTCCTGACGGTTTTCCCGATGCCGTCGTAAGGAATCCAGACGATGCGGCTCGCGTCCACGCCGCCCTGGAGGATGAAATCCTCCACCAGCCTGCCGATCGGGTTGTCGGCCAGACTGGTGATCACCCCTGCCCGAAGACCGAAACAGCGCCGCAGTCCCCGGCAGACGTTGTATTCGCCGCCTCCTTCCCATACAGCGAAGCGCCGGGCGGTATGAATGCGCCCCTCGCCCGGATCCAGCCGCAGCATCACCTCGCCCATCGAAACCGCGTCATAGGCGCACTCGGCCGCTTTTTTGTAAACTATGGCCATGCGTTTCGTCCTCCTCAACCGGCCGTCCCCATCGGGTCAGCCGCGAATTTTTCGAAGGGTTTCCATAGCCGCCCCGGCATCCTTCCCGATCTTGTCCCAGGCGCCTGCCTTGAGATCGTCGGCGCGTCCCAGCCAGGTGCCGCCCACGGCGGCTATTTCCGGTACCGCCAGGTAGTCGGGGAAATTGGCGGCGGTAACGCCGCCGGTGGGCATGAAGGACAGTCCCAAGTGCTTGTAGGGGGCGATGATGTTCTTGAGCATGGCGACGCCGCCCAGTGCTTCGGCCGGGAAAAATTTGAAGAGGCGTACGCCCAGTTCATAGGCCTGTTCCACCTCGGAAGGGGTGGCGATGCCCGGGGAAAAAGCGTAGTCCTTTTCGACCGCGAGTCTGACGATGGAGGGGTTGAATCCCGGCGCGACCGCGAAGGCGGCTCCCAAGTCAAACGCCTGGTTCAGGTGATCCCGGTTAAGGACGGTGCCCGCCCCGAGCAGCAGATCGGGGAAGCGTTTCCCAGCCGCCGCGATCACATCCGCCGCCGCCTTGGTGCGGAAG
>JAITKH010000064.1 GCA_031278535.1 Planctomycetota bacterium
CCATGTCGGCCACGCCGACCGCCTGGTCGACGGACATGCCCATCAGCCGGCGCAGCGTCTTCGCCTGCCACTCGGCCGCCCGCGCCGCCGTTGCGGCGGCGGCGGACCTGTTGGTGTTAGCCCTCATCGCAATGCCCTTTCCCGTCAGTTCATGTTCACGCCGGCCCCGAACGGGTCGAACCCGGCCGCCCGGCGGGGCGCGACCGTCGCCTTCATGGCGTGGCCGGAGACGGCGCCGCCGTCGGCGCCGATGCAGAACACCGACACCGGCTTGCCGGCGTAGGCGTCCCCGCCGGCGCTCACCACCCGCGCAAGCGCCACCGCCGCCGCCTCGTCGCGGCCGACGGCCTCCACCGTCATCGACCACATGTAGACGCCGCCCTCGATGAACACGCTTCCGCACACCAGATACACGGTCTTTTCGCCGTCCCCGCCGTCCATCGCCGCCCCCTTCGCGAATCGGGGACCGCCGTCCGGCGATCCCCAGGTGAAACTTCTGCGGAACTTCTGCAGTTGCCGTCCGGAAACAGCTGTCCGGCGAACGACAACGAGTCTGCGGCCGCTGTCCGGCCCGCGTCGGGCCGTGAGCATTACCCCTTGATGCCAAAGTTGTTATTGTCACGAAAACGACAGGCAGACGGTGTGGTGGTGGGTACGGTTTGACACGCTATGGGTTATAGATCAAAATGCAGGGACAGGATCATGCCCCGACGGCTAGGACCGCCGCCGCCTTGGACATCAGGCCGGCAATCGGAATGTGCTGCGGACACTTGTCTTCGCACGCCTTGCAGCCGACGCAGTTCTCCGCCTTTTCCTGCGACGTCATGGTCATGCCGTAGAGATTCCTCGCCCTCTCCATGACATCCTTGACGTCGGAGAGGCAATATTCATTGTATAACGAGAAAATTTTCGGTATGGCCACGCCCTGGGGACACGGCAGGCAATACCCGCAGGCGGTGCAGTTGGCGTCGAGTCGTCCGGAGAAATGCGCCCGTACCCGATCCAGGGCTGCCGAATCGGCAGGCGTGAAGGCTTCCCTGGCAACGGACTCGGCTATGCGTACGTTCTCCTCCACCTGCGCCATCGCACTCATGCCGGAAAGAACCACTCCAACCTCGGGCTGGTTCCAAAGCCACCGGAGCGCCCAGTCGACCGGTGACCAATCTGGCCGTCTCTCGCGCAACACTTCCCGGCAGGCATCGGGCAGATTGCTGACCAGGAACCCGCCCCGCAGCGGTTCCATGATCACCAGTCCCAGGCCCCTGGCATAGGCGTCGGCAAGCCCGCGCCAACCCGCCTGGTAGTCGACGTCCAGATAGTTGTACTGGATCTGCGCCATCTCCCAATCATACGCCGCCAAAACCTGCCGGAAAAGGCTGTATTGATCGTGGAAGGAAAAAGCCGGGTGACGGATGCGCCCGTCCTTGCGGGCCGCGTCGAGAAAGGAGAAGACGCCCAATTCCCGCATCTTTGGCCATACCGGAGCCACAATGTTATGGACAAGGTAGAGATCGAGATACCCGGTTCCCAGGCGCCGCAGTTGGCCGTCGAGAATTCTGTCCATGTCGGCCCGGGTTTCGACAGCCCAAGTGGGGAGTTTGGTGGCAAGAAAAACCCTCTCGCGGTATCCGTCGGCCAGGGCCTGGCGCACCACATCCTCGCTTCGCCCCGGTTTCATGTGGTCGGTCCCGTGATACGGATAGGCGGTATCGACATAGTTGACGCCGCCATCGATTGCCTTCCGAATCATGCGGATCGCTTCAGGAACGTCCACCGAGTCAGGCTTGCTTTTGTCGAGAAGCGGCAGGCGCATACACCCGAACCCGAGGAGCGAAACATCGAGGCCGGTCTTGCCAAGCTTGCGTTTTATCATAACGGTTCCTTTCCGCTCGGACAAAAAATTATATTCCGAAATGCTCCACTGTCAAGCGATTCCGAATCCGGACGCCTATACCGGCGGGGCCTACGCATGAAGATTTCCCGGCTCATGTTCTCGAATAAGTGACGAACATATCAATCTGTATTGGGAACCATGAGTTGATTCTTGCGATCGCTTGTTTGCGGACATGAACCAATTTCCCTTGAGTAACTGAAGTTTTGCAAAGTGGGCATTTGAACCGCCAACTGTCCAATTTATAAGGCTCGTTACCCAAGCGCCAGCTCGACGCAGACTTTTTCGGACGGCCAAGCATGCTCCCGTACCTTCTCGACGATCCAGCGAATGGTTTTGGCCAGCATGTCGCGAAGCACGGAGCGTCAGACGTCGCCAATCGTCGATGCCAGCGCTGCGGACCAATCATGTGCACGGTTGCCTCGCATCTGCGGCAACAACATGCGCCAGGAAAACGAGGCAGGAATGCCGGGCTTGGCCCTCGCCGCTTCTCAACTGACAGTCTCCTGGCCCCAGGTGCCGCTTTCCGTTCCGATGAAACGTCTCCATACCGGTCCAACGATGGCGATACGCCCCCACAATGCGCTTTACTTCCCGATTCACTTGGTTGGTGATGACGATTTTGGATGCGATGGCTTCATATTGGCCCTTCCACAGGATAACCACCCTGACCTTGTGGTCCAGCCGGGGGATGCGAATGCTGCGTGGTCCCAAAAGTAGCCGATATCCTCAATGAACTTGCCGTTGTGGTCGACAAGCATGTCGTCAATGACAATAACGCCATACTTGAAGTAGCGGATATCATGGCGCTTTTGCAGTTCGGCGAGTCGAGCCTCATTGAGGGCGGACACGTCCCAGGGCGATTCGTTCAGCCAACGATTGAGGCAGGACTGGTCGGTAGTGTCGACGAATTCGGCGTTTATCCCGTTGACGGTTTTACGCTGGGCAGTGTAGAGCCCGGCGAGGTATTCGCCAAGGTGCTGCCTCTGCCGCTGATTCTAAAAGAGAGGACCGAAAACGACAAGTGATTGCTCGACCACTTCCGGAAAACGAACTATGCCTGGCACGGGCATCCTCCTGGCAACTTTTTCCGGATCACATGCCTCTGTTATCGCTTTTCAACCTTCGTAGATCAGGCCCATTCCTCAAGTTGCAAAACTTCAGTTATAGAGAAAAACATGAAAAATCATCGTGTACAGTGGCCGCATGTCACATGCTCCGCCTTTTCTTGAAAAAATCGCGGAGCAATTGCCCGCAGGCATCGGCCATAAGTCCGGATTCGACCTGGACCATATGGTTCAGTTTTTTGCAGCCAAGCACGTTGAGAACCGAGCCGCAGGCGCCGGCCTTGGGATCAGGGGCGCCGTACACCAGGCGGGGAATCCTGGCCAAAACCAGGGCGCCGGCGCACATGGCACAGGGTTCCAGCGTCACATACATGACGCAGTCCTCCAGGCGCCAGTTCCCCAATGCCGCCGCCGCTTGGGTGAGAGCAAGAATCTCGGCGTGGGCGGTGGGATCCTGGAGAGTTTCACGCTGATTGTGCGCCCTGGCAAGCAGGCGATCATAACGATAGACAACCGCGCCGACCGGCGTTTCCCCCACCTCGGCCGCTTCAGACGCGGCGCGTATGGCTTGGCGCATGCGATCGACGTCGGCATCATCCATCATGCCCGGTTCCGTTTCCGGCCGGGAACAAACGACGGCGGCAATTGCCGGACCACCATTTCCGGAAGCGGGCCGCGGCGAGGAAGGTGGCCGTGAACCGCAGTGACACGCCCGGTTTCCGGAAATTCTAGGTGTCGCGCATGGGTAATGGCGATGGCCAGAGCATCGGCTTCGTGATCGGTGGCCGGAAGTTCGGCAAGGGAAAGAAGAACCTGAACCATCCTCCGGACCTGTTCCTTGTCGGCGCGGCCGCTGCCGGCCACGGCCCGCTTGACAAGAGCGGGCTCATAGCCTTTTGCTTCCAAGCCCCTTTCCGCCGCCGCCAGCAATGCAACTCCCCTGGCTTCGCCGATAGCAATGGCGGTCCTTGGGTTCCGACCGGCGAAGACCGTCTCCATCGCCGCCGATCCGGGACGGTAGGATTCCATAACCTCGCGGAGTCCCCTGAAAATAACGACAAGGCGTTCTTGAAGCGTCCTTGCCGGAGCGGAAATGCACCCGGAGGCCAAGCGAACCAATGCCCGGCTCCTGACTTCGATCACGCCATACCCGACATTTCTGGTTCCGGGATCGATACCGATGATACGCGGCGGCGACTGCGTCATTTCCCGATCTCTTCCAACGGCGGCGTTTTGAACGGCGGCCGGCTCCATCCCCGCAATCCCGGACGAAAGGCAATGTCGCCTTAATATCTGGCTACGCCGAAAATCCAGTCCGGCACGACGAGGGACACCGACGGGAACAGAACCAGGACGGCGATGACGACAATGATGGCGACGTAGAAGGAGAATGACTCCCGGACCGTCTCCTCCGGCGAACATTCCAGAATCGTCGACGTGGTGTAGAGAGCCACTCCTACCGGCGGGGTCATGACGCCGAAAGTCACGACCGTCATCATCACAATGCCGAAATGCACCGGATCCACCCCGACGGACTTCGCCACGGGCAGGAGGATGGGGGTCATCAGCAGGGCGATCACCGTCGTTTCCATGAACATCCCGAGACCGAGGAGGAGCAGGATGATGATGAAGAGCATCAGATGCGGATTCGTGGTAACCGTCATGAGCACCGACGCTATCCCCTGCGGCAAACGGTCGTAGACCACGCCGTAGCCGAAAATGCCGGAAAAGGCGAGGATGAGGGTGATGGCGGAAATGTCCCGCACGCTGTCGAAGAGCGTCTTCCGAAAAGATTCCCAGGTAAGTTCCTTATAAATGAAGGCGCCGACGAACATGGCGTAGAAGGTGGCGAAGGCGCCGGATTCGGAAGGCGTCATGATGCCGTAGCGGATGAAGATCAGGAGGAGGATGGGGAAAAGAAGTGCCCAGACGCACTCGATGCAGGAACGGACGATTTCCCATGGTCCGGCCATGGACGACTTTTCCGGAATATAACCGCGGCGACGGGCGGAAAAGGACACTCCGGCCATGAGCGCGGCCATCATCAGCAGGCCGGGAATGATGCCGGCGGCGAACAGTCGCCCGATCGAGACCTCTCCAACCGAGCCGTAGATGATTAGGCCCATGCTTGGGGGGATTGTCGCGACGATGAGGGCGGACAGGCCGTTGATGCCGGCCGACCAGCCCCGGGTATAGCCGCGCCGGAGCATTTCCGGGCCAAGGATGCGGCTTTCCATGGCCGCGTCGGCGACTGCCGATCCGGAGACGCCGCCCATCAGCGTGGACATGACACACGAAACCTGGCCGATGTTTCCATACATGTGGCCGGTCAGGACGTTCGACAGTTTCATGATGCGACTGGTGATGCCGGTATTGTTCATGAGGTTGCCGGCGAAAATAAAAAGGGGAATGGCGAGCATGGTGAAGGACTGGGTGGTGGAGAGCGCCTTCTGTACCGTTATGGTGAGGGGAATCTGATCCGTGAACCAGAAGAAGGAGAAGCCGGAAATCCCGATGGCGAACGCCACCGGCATGCCAAGAAGGAGCAGAACGAGGAAGACGGCGAAGACCACGCCCATGTCAGTTTCCTCCCCTTGCGGCCGGCTCCCGGAACATGCGCAGGAGCTTTGCGGAAAGCGATACGATCATCAGGGCCGAACCGACCGGAACGCTCAGCGTACACCAGGAATAACTGATCTCGGTGGCTTGGAACATCCGCTTCCAGTTCTGGATCAGCAGGGGAATTCCGTAGCGTACCAGGATGAGCAGGAAGACGATCATCATCAGGTAGAAGACGACGTTCAACCATTTCCGGAACGCCGGCGGCAGCATGTTCTGGAAGAGGTCCACACTGATCAGGTTGGTTTCGCGGATGACCACGTCGCCGCCGAGAAACACCATCCAGGCGAAGATGAGCATGGAAATGTCCACAGCCCAGTTGAGCGGATGCCCCAGGGTCCTGGCGATGGCGGATAGAAATACCAGGAGGGCGATGGCGAGCAGAAGAATCGCGGTCAGCCAGCGCTCGAAAACGCAAAAGACCCCGTATGCCCTTGTCATAAAGGTCGCCCTCCTTCAATGCGCCGCCATCCCCTGCGGACGAGGCTTGCCGAATCACCTGACAAACCCGATCCGCTTCCCCGCAACCGCGGCGGAAAACCGGAAAGGATCGGGCTTGAAAAGGCGTTGATCAGTTCTTGCCGATTTCCTTGTAAATTGTGGCGCGGAGATCGCTGAAGTTCAACTTGGCATAAGCCGCTTCGGCCGCTTTCTTGAAATCCTCAACGTCGGGCTGGGTGGTGACCATGCCGTATTCGGTCAGCTTCTTCTCGATTTCCACCAGTTCCCTCTCCACCAAGCGGGCGTTGTCTTGGCCTGCGGCCTTGGTTTCAGCCAAAAGCAGCTGCCGGAGATCGGCCGGGAGGGTCTGGAACCAGATCTCGCCCACGATCAGGCCGTTGATGAGTTGGAAATGAGCCGTCTTGTTGCGGTATTTGAGAACCTCGTAGGTGCGGGAACCGAGGGTGGACGTGTCCTGCACCTCGCAGCCGTCGATAGCCTTGGATTGCACCGCACTGTACACCTCGCCCCAAGGCATGGCCACGGGAGTGGCTCCCAAGGCGGAAATCGATTCGGCCCAGGCCGGAGCGCCAGGGGTGCGAATGCGCTGCCCCTTGAGATCCGCCGGCGTCTTGATCGGCGCGTGGGTCAGAAAATGCCTCGGGCCGTCATACCAGTTGAAGGAGAGAATGCGGATGCCCTCGTTGACCAGCCCTTCCTCCCAGCTCTTGTAGGTGGGGCCCTCGATGACCTTCAGCACGTCGTCGTAATTGTCGGCGAAATAGGCCATGCCGATGATGCCGATGTCGCGGACATAGTTGCCCATGCGGCCGCCGTCCGTGAGAACGGCGACATTGACGCCCTGCATGGCCTGTTCAATCACGTCCTCGTCGGATCCGAGCTGCGCGGAAGGATAGACCTGTATGGTCAGCCGGCCGTTCGATCTGGCCTTGACGTTCTCGGCAAGTTGATTGAATCCCCTCACCATCGGGGTGGTTTCATTCAATTGGGTCGACAGTTTCATGACATAGGAATCTCCGGCCAGTAGTCCTTCCGCAACCAGGGACAATATCGCCGCAACCGCCAGGAAAATCCGCCTTCCGGTAATCATTAATTTCTCCTTCTGCAAAAGGGAATCATCCGTTCCCGGCCCGAACGGGCCGGAATCCAATCATGGAACCTGGTATGAAACATCCGCCGATGAATGCAGAACAGCCAGGCGACGCCAATCGACATTTCAACGATCATGGAC
>JAITKH010000095.1 GCA_031278535.1 Planctomycetota bacterium
GTACGCCATCCTTCGTCCCTGTCGGCGGCCGAACTGAAAAGCGTATTCATTATTGTCACCACCGCCTTCTATGACGACATAAAGCGGCAATTGGAAGAACAGGGATTGATTGAATTCGAGCATTTTGCGTTTTGGACATTTGTCGTGGCCAGGCCGTCGCATATGCTGAAAAAGGTCATCCGGACCAACCCCCGGCCGGGCCCTGAATGCCGGTATGCCTTTTCGCGGCTGATCGTCGCCGTGCAGGGCGTGTTCTGTTGCGTCTGTTCGCCGTTCATAACGCTGCCGCTCGGGAATATCCTGGTCCAATCGTGCGAAGAGATATGGCGTTCGGCTGTGGCGAAGATATTCCGGCTGTCGATCGTCAACCATACCTATTGTTTTTGCAGGCTGCCTTTCTGCAACGAACGCGACAAGGAGAAGCCTGTTCGCCAACAGTATGGAACAGCGGACATCGCCCCGGCCGAGGTTTTGCAAACCGTGGAATTCGCCTTTGACTGTACGTGCAATTTGCGCTGCGAGTCGTGCCGGGACAGGGCCATGCACGGCAATGCCGGGAAGATACATGAAAAAATCGCCGATTCTCTCCTGGCCTCCCCTCTAGTCAACGCGGCGGAAAGTTGCCAGTGCTGCGGAGGAGGGGAAGTGTTTTTCGGAAAAGGGTTTGAAAAACTCCTGTTTTCCGACCAGGCTCCCGTCCGCAGGGAAGGGGTAATATTGACAAATCTGCAACTCTTCAGCGAAGAGAAATGGCGAAAAGTGCGGGAACATTTCCGGAGAATACGTTTTTTAGTATCGATGGACGGGGCAACTCCGGAAACCTATGAGCGGATACGGCGAGGGGCAAGTTTTGCCGTGCTGATGAAAAATCTGCGCCTGGTCTCGGCATTGCGACAGGCGCGGGAAATCGAAACTTTCACCTTGAACATGGTGGTTCAAAGAAAAAACTTCGGGGAAATGCCGGAAATGGTGAAGATAGCCGATTCGCTCGGAGCCGATGCCATGAATTTTGTCAAGATAATGAACTGGGGAACCTATTCCGATCGGCAGTACCATGATGAAATTTCCATGTTCGAATCCGACGACGAAACCATGATGCCGGAATTGCGGGAAGCCGTACACGCCATTCTCAATTCGAAACACAAGGCGTCGGTAGCGTTCGCGTGGCAGCTTTGATCGCGGGTGCGGCGGAGCGGAAAAGGAACGGCACGTGCCGTTTGTCCGTTGCCTCAGCGACGAATTTTTACGCCGATGCGAAGGGAAGGGAACCATCTGTTTTTGGCGCTTCCCGCATGCCCCGCGTCGAAGGCGACGGCGCGGGCATGCGGTTCCCTTCCATCAAGGGCCGGCCGATCCCGGTGGCGCGGCCGTCTTCATTTTCAGGGTTTCCCCAAACGCCCTGAGCGGCTCTTCCAACCCGTCCAATTCCTTGCCCAGGAAATCCATTTTCTCCTGTAACTCGATGAGCCGCCGTTTGCTCCCGGTATATCGATCGGTCAACTCCCGGGAAAGGGTGTTCAGGCTGTTTTGCTCCAATTCGGACACTTTTTCAGCCAATGCGCGTATGGTTTCCTCTTTTTTCCGATTCGCCTCTTTTTCGCCTTCCAGCTCGGATCGCATCGATTCCATCGCGGCCCTTTGCCGCCCGTTCACCAATTCCAACGAGTCGTTGTTCCCCCGCAACTCGCGTAGCGCCATCAGGGAATACGCCTGGGTCAGGATCAATACCGCCGCCGCCGCCGCCGACACTTTCCAAAACAACGCCTTCTTTTGCCTGTCCGACATGGAAGAACTCCCGATGGCGCCATACGCCGGCGCGTCCAGCCGCTCTTTTTTCGCCAAAAATCGCCTCTCCCCGGCACAGGAAGCCGCCGCCTGGAACAGCGGGCTGTCCAGTTCCCCGGCGTCGCCGTAAAGACAAGGGCCCGCCGGACGCCGCGGTCTGTCCCCGGCCGGCGGCACCGGCGGCAGAACAATGGCCCGCGCTCCATCCGGCGCTGGTTCCGGCCAGGACTCCCGCCGCAGCCAACCGGACACGGCGTCCCAGGGAACGTCCTCGGCCAGCGCCGCCTCGATCCGCATGGTATTGGGGCGAAAATAATCGTCAACCCCGTCGTCCAGGAACCGGAACAGCAGCCAGTCGTTCCCGCCCAGCGGCCAGCAGGCGGAAACGGAAAGGCGCGGCGTCCCCGCATCGGGCCGCCAAGCGGTACTTTCGGCCACGCGGCGAAGAATGTCCAGATGCCGTCCGGAGAATTCGGGCGCCGCGCCAAGCATCCTGTATGCGCCGCGTTTTCCGTCCTTTTCCGGCCTGGGCTTTCCATATTGCCACAACGGCAGTTTCATCGCTTCCAAAAGTCTCCGGGGAAAATGTACTCGCGGAAATTCCGCCAGGCATCCTCGTCAATGCCTTCGATGGAAAACCGGACCGTCGGCTTCTGTCCGCCCGCCAGATATTCCCGTTTCTCCCCGGGGATCAAATCCACCGATCCGGACAGGGATTTCAGGGAATCGAGTTCCTCGTCGCTCCGGGCCGCAATTGGTCCGTCCCATAACCAGGAACTCCACGGGTCGACATACGCCCATCGCACTTCAATCCGATCGCCGGGCTGCCAGTACAACTCGAACGGTTCCTCCCACGCGGGCGTCCTGCTTTCGACCGCGGGGGATTCCAGCGCCGTGCGCCCCCCGCCGTCGACGACAACCATCCGCGTAGGCTTGATGTCGGCAAGCGTACCGGCGGAATGGAGGGTTACCGCGTGAGTTTTTTTCGTCGCCAGCAGACTTGCCAGCTGCGACGCCCTTTCCATTCCCGGCCGCAAGGATTCTTCGGCGTATTCCTTGCGGTACCCGTCGACCGCCGCGGCTTTTTTTTGCAAGAAACCGGGCCAATTCCGCTTGACGCTTCCGGGTATGGCGGCGTTGACGCTTTGGCGGGCCTTTCCGGCAATGTCGCCGGCCAGGCCTTCCAGGACGCGGCGGACGTTTTCCCCGTGGCTGCCGTTGGGACAGCGCTCGAAATACTCGTTGCACGCATCCCTTTTCTTCTCCAAATCGTCGGTGTCAAGTATCCGCCGGTAATAAAACTCCTCGTACGCGCGATCGATTTTTCGCGACAGGGCGGTCAAATCCGGGCCATAGGGGTGATTCCCGTACGCTTGCAATTCTCCGGCGCGAACGCGCAGCCGCTCCAGGCTCTCGGCCGTCGCGGCGCCGTCCAGTTCCCTGTCGATCGCGGCGACATTGTCGCGCATCGTCCGCGCGACCTTGTCCGCGACCTCCCGTCTCCTGAAAAAATACCGTCCCTTCGACGCTTCGCTTCTGGCCTTTTCGGAGGCGGCGGGATCGTTCAACGCCGCCAGCCGGAATCCTTCGTAAAAGAACAGGCCGGCCAGGGACAGCGCGACGACGGCGGCGAAGGCAATCGCTTTCCGGAGGAAACGCGCTATCCTTCCCTGGTGTCTTTGTTCGATCATCCAACCAAAAAGCTGTTCAAACCCTTCC
>JAITKH010000127.1 GCA_031278535.1 Planctomycetota bacterium
TAGTCGTAGCAGGTCTTCAGCCCGCCGTAAATCTCGGAAGACTGGAAAATGAAACCGCGCCGTTTGGCAAGGCTGACGATCTTGTGCATCACGCTTTCCGGCATCGCTACCTCCTTCCCAGTTTCCGGAGTATTTCCAGCCCCTGGCGTATGGTTTCGTCCCTGGCCGAATAGGCGATGCGGAAATGCGTATCCCGCTCGGAAAAACAGCCGCCGGGTATGACCAGGAGGTTGTGCCGAAGACATTCCTCGACAAATTCGCCGCCCGTTCCCCAAGGCGCCTTCGGGAAGATGTAGAAGGCGCCGCCGGGTCTCGCCGTTTCGTAGCCGGCCTCGAGCAGCCCGTTGTATATCAGGTCGCGCTTTTGCCGGTATTCGGCGATGCGTCCGGACATGTCGAAGTCGACGGCCGCCGCCGCCGCGATCTGCATGGGGGCTGGCGCGCAAACGAAACTGAACTGCTGGAACTTGGTCATGGCCTGCACCAGGTCGGCGGGGCCGGCGGCCCAGCCCACGCGCCAGCCGGTCATGGCGTGGCTTTTTGAAAAGCCGCCGAGGGTCAGGGTCTTCTCCCGGCAGAAATCCCGCATCCGGACCGACGGGCTGTCGTAGGAATAATGTTCGTAAATCTCGTCGGCGATCACATGGAGATCGCGCCGCCTGGCGACATCGGCCACGGCCTCGAGATCGGCCCTGCCGAAAACCGCGCCGGTGGGATTGGCCGGCGAGGCGACAAGAATCGCCCTGGTCCTGGGCGTCACCAGACTCTCAATTTTCCCGGCGTCCATCCGCCAGTCGGGATAGCAGTCGTAAAAAACCGGCCTGGCGTCGAACATGAGCGCCAACTGCTTATACATGACGAAGTATGGGTCGGGGAGGAGTATTTCGTCCCCGGGATCCAGGAGAGCCATGAAGGACAGGAGAAGGCCGCCGGAAACCGAGCCCGTTACCAGGATCTCCTTTTCCCCATATCCCTGGAGAGGGCCGGAGAGCAGTTTGGCCCGGAGTTCCGGGCCGCCCTGGGTCTGGGTATAAGCGTTCCTTCCCGCCCGGATGGCGGCGATCGCCTGTTCCTTGAGCGGATCCGGCACATCGAAATCCGGGGCGCCTATGGACAGGTTGATCGGGTTGCGGAGACTGGCGGAGAGATCGAAAACACGGCGGATTCCCGACGCCTCGGTTCTCAAAACGCGACTGGCAAGCCTGGTCACGCCCGTTCCCTTCGTAGGTGGCGCCACGCCAACGCCTCGGCGCGGCAGACGCTATTTCTTGGCCGCGGCGGTGGCCGACTCGGCTTCCTCGCCCTCTTCCTTCTTTTTCTTCTTCTTCATCGCCACCTTGATGGATCTGACCTTTGGGAGCCCGAAAAGCCCCCGTTCCTCCGCGTTCCACCGATCGGCCGCTTCGAGCTTTTCCAACCGCTCCAGGCGGGAAAGGACGTTGCGGTGCTTTGCGGACGAACCGCTGGTCCGGAAGGATGAATGAATGCTCATGGTTTCCGCTCCTCTGGATGACTCCCCCGTGTACGTGTGCGCATCTTCGCAAAACCGGTCAGTTCCGCCGATCGGCCGGCGTCCTGATCACGGCGCCCTGCCCCACCCCGACGCCCAGCCTTTCCGCCGTCGCGGCCTCGGAAACGCGGAGGATGAAAAAAACCTCCCGTTCGAGAGCCATGGTGGTAAAGTGCACCTGGCCCTTGACAATCACCATATCGACCTTGGCCAAAAGCTCGCGGAATTCGCTCGACGCCCGATCCGGCGCCAGGCCGAACATGGCCGTGCCGGGATCCACCACCTCGACTCCGGACGGGAGGCCGACAAGTTCGGCGTCGTTCTCCGTCGCCATAAGAAAAACCGGCTTTGCCGACACCGCCAGGAACACCCGCTTCCCCCTGTACGCCGCAGCCTCGACCAGGGGCCGATCCAGGGCTATCTCTCCAGCCCGGTGGGTCACTATCATCAGCGTCTCCGCTTTGGCGAAGGCGGTTTCCAGCGCCGGCGACTCGTCCAGGACAGGAGGAATCTGGAAGACAGTCGTCGCCCGGGCCTGGACGTCCACCCGGCCAAGGCCGCGGAAATCAAGCATGGCTCCGGCAAGCGAGGACTGGATAGCCCATTTCAGCCCATTCCCTCCATCCGGGAACCGATCCGAAAGCGTTTTCAATATTCCCAGGGCGGTCTTGTCCACCCGGGCCTTTTCGTTTTCATAGGGGTCTTTCACCCCCAGGGCGCGGCAGGCCTCTTCCCAGCAGTGGAGATAGACGTCGGCCGGATTGCTCCCGAGATCCCCGTCCTCGGCGATCCTGGCCATTACCGTAAGCAGCACTTTTCGGTGGATAAAATCGTCTTCCGAAATCGCCCTGGCGGCAGAAAGAATCCAGTCCAGGGCATCAGGAACGCAATCCGGTATTGCCTTCATGACTTCCTCTACATCCCATCAGTAAACCTGGCTTCCCAACTCCCGCACCGGCGCCACCCGGCAGCCTCGATACGGCGTCGGTTCGCGGGAGAGGGTAAGCCCGTCCATGCGGTAATATATTTTCAGCAACCTGTCCAACGCCTGGTCGTTCACGCTTTTTCCTATGCCCACCGCCAGGACATAGCGGGGATCGGTCCCGCCTGTCTTGAAGATGAACCCCGGAATAGTGCCGCCGCCGTCCAGTTCGCCCTTTGCGATAGCCTCGGACAACTCCAGGACCAGGCGTTCCAGAAGTTCCCCGTCGGCCGCCTCGGTCCGAATAATCAGGGTATAATCCTGATCCGTCGGCCTGATGACCGAGCGGGGGGCCGGTTCCAACCGCATCGGATTGATCCGCCCCGGATCGGCCTGCCCAATCACGCCGTCGGCCGCGGGAGCGGCCGGCCGCTCTTCCCGGCCACGCTTATAGCCGAGGAAATAGGCGCAGCCCGCCAGAGCCAGGATAATCGTGAAACAGAGGAACGCCGTGTTGAGCGGAACAACCATCTCTCGCGACGTTCTCCGGCGCGGCGCCGGCGGGGATTCCATTTCAATTCCGACCGGAACGCCAGCTCCGGCGGAATGCTTTTCTCCCCCTTTTTTCGGCGCCATTTCGTCCCGGCTTTCCCGAATGCCGTCTTCGTCTCTTTCCTCCGGGGACAATTCCGGGAGGACGGCATCGTCCACTATGACTGTCGGACGGGGCGCTTCCCGCCGGGGAAGGGGCGCCTGACGCACACCCGACGGGATTGTCCTCGTATCCGCCGCTAGTGGCTTTCCACCGCCTTTCTCTTTCCTGGCGGCAAGAATCTCGTACAGATCCTTTTTTCCTTCCTTAGCCATGCAGGCTAACTCCCGGCCGCCCATAACGCCAGACGCCGTCCCCGCCAAAAGACGGAAACGGCGAAACCAGTATCGTACCTCCTTGCCGTCGCCATGTCAAGGGATTATACTGTCGCCGGAGAAAAAGTGGTTCAGACCCCGAAAGGAACCGACATGGACGACTTCGAGACGGCGGACCGGCTTCTGGATGCCGGCGAAGGAGAAAAAGCCCTGGCCATTTTCAAACAGGTGGCGGAAAGGGATGGACGCGTGGACGCCATGCATTCTATCGCCCACACCTATCTCTATGGCATCGCCGGCGTCGGCCAGGACTACGATCTGGCCTTCGCCTGGTTTACCCGGGCGGCCAAAGGCGGTTGTCCGCAGGCCATGTATCACCTCGGCATGTGCAACGCCAACGGGTTCGGAACACCTGTGAATCCGGAACTGGCCTATTCCTGGTATCGGAAATCGGCTGACCGCGGCGATGAGGATGCCGCTTTCCAGGTGGGCGATTGCCTGGAAAGGGGTGTTGGAACCGGGAAGGACCTGGAAGAGGCGCGGAAGTGGTACCATTCTGCCGCCGACCGTGGCCAGGCCGCCGCCGCCGCCCGGCTTCAGGAATGAGTGGTCCGCAAGGACTAAGGGTCTGTAAAAAATTAAATACTACAACTTCAATCGTAAATTCTGTATACTGAGGTGATGTCTACACTAATGCAGATTCGTCAGAAGTATGCTTCGTTGTTTTCCTATCTTGATGAGCGAGCCCGTCGCATATGGGCTGCCACCGAGGCGCGCGCCCTTGGTTATGGCGGCGCGACCCTGGTGCATAAGGCTACAGGGTTGGCGCGCACGACGATTGCCGCCGGCTTGACCGAACTCGCTTCCCCGTCTCTCGTTCCGATGCGCCGTATTCGCAAAGTTGGCGGTGGTCGGAAGAGATTTTCGCACCATCATCCGGATTTTTCCCGTCAGTTGGAGGCATTGGTGGAGCCGCTTACTCGTGGCGAACCGGACTCTCCTCTCCGATGGACCTGTAAGAGTACCCGAACGCTTGCCGCCGAACTTTCCGGACAGGGGACGAAGGTGGCGCATCAAACGGTGGCGAGCCAGCTTCATACTCTTGGCTACAGCCTCCAAGCCAACAAGAAGACCGAGGAAGGCAATCAACACCCGGACCGCAACGCCCAGTTCGAGCATATCAATTTGTGCGCGGCCAAGGACATGA
>JAITKH010000155.1 GCA_031278535.1 Planctomycetota bacterium
AGTGAAACATTGGGAGATGGACAGAAACAATACAACCAGGAAGGTAGACTGGCAATTCACCACAGACAACGCAAGAATCAAACTGAAACACTTATATCCAAATATTTAGACTTTACACAGCACTAGATCCGAACGGGCTTCAGCGCACCTCCAAGCGGTATACCGTATTTTGCCGATATATCTGCCCGGGATTGAGAACAATCGAGGGCAAATTGGCATGGTTAATCGCATCAGGATGTTTCTGCGCTTCAAGGCAAAAGGCATAACGGCGGAGGTATTTTGCCCCGTGAAGACCACCGGAAAGCGTCCCGTCCAGGTATTCTCCCGAGTAAAGTTGGACAGAGGGTTGATCGGTCGCCAGCGAAAGAACGCGACCGCTGTCGGGGTCGAAAACCTCGGCCAGCCATTTCGTCCGCTTTTTCCCTTCAGGGAAAACATAGGCGAGATCGTAACCGGTTGGAAGTTTGTCGATATCTTGACCGATGGGCTTGGCGGTATTGAAGTCGAGCGGAGTACCGGCAACGGGAAATACCTCGCCGGTCGGGACCAGATCGCCGTCCACCCGGAGATATGATTCCGCGTCAATGCGGAGTTCATGCGCCAGAATGTCGCGCCGAAAGCTGTTCAGATTGAAAAAAGCGTGATTGGTTAGATTGACGATGGTGGAATTGTCGGTCTCTGCACGGTACTCGATGGTGAGGTCCCGCTCCGAGAGGGCATACCATACAGTTGCCCGCAGATTCCCGGGATAACCTTCCTCACCGTCGCGAGAAAGAATATCGAGGCGGAGTTTCCCGCCTTCCTCTGTGGCGTCCCACCGCCGAAAACTGAGGCCGTGGATACCCCCATGCAGGTGGACGCGGCCCTTTTCGTTCAAGGGAAGGAAATATTCCTTCCCAAGAAGCGTGAACCTGCCATTCCGAATGCGATTGGCCACCCGTCCGACCAGAGCGCCACAGTAATGCCGCTGTCCGGTATATCCGGCCAGATTGTCAAAGCCTATGCCGATCTCCTCAGGCCGCCCGGAACGATCCGGCGCCTCAAGCGATACAATGCGTCCGCCGTAATTGGTAATCCGTACCGTGATCCCGACGGAACTGGAAAGCGTGAAAAGATCAGCCTCGCCGCCGTCGGACAAAATCCCGAAGAGTTCCTGGCGCATTTCTGCCCCTCCCGATCCTATGTTCCAGCGTCCCGGTTGCACGGCCGCCGGACTTGTCCGTTCAATTAATCCGCATCGGGTCGGCGATGTCTGGTTCGGGAATCCGCCCCCCAGGATTCGTCCGGGCGATTTATACCGCGCGTTGGCGGTTTCCCCATTTCCCGCGTTGGCGGCTTCGCTGCCGACCTGAGTCGGGATCTGGTCGAATCCGTTCGACGCCCCATCGTTTCCTGGCTTCTTCGCTTGACAGTGGTGGTATTTCTGATATTTGTTCCTATCCTGGCTCCATACGGGCCGCCAGGAGAACCGAGCATAGGAATATTATTGCGGCGCATCTGTTGCATAAGCCGCTGCGCCTGGACCCATTCGTTCTGCTCGGCCGCCTCCTGGATATGCTTGACGGCCCGAAGCAGCAGCCGTTGCGACACATCGTCCACCAACAGGAATTGGATATGCAAGCGTTGCCGGGAACCTTCATGCTCTTCCGGCTTATCGATGGGATCAACTTTGACGATTGATCCAAGGAAGGTAGCGGGCGGCATTCCCTCCATAAGTGATTTTGAGAAACGGGCAATGTCCCCCGGATCGAATTTGCTGGAGGACGGCGATTCGAGACAACAACCGCCGACACTGATATCCACCATGCGACCCGGGCGGATGGCGCCCAGTCGGTTATTGATGCTGGCCATGTGGATGGTTTCCGTGTCTCCGGTTGGAATGTGTTGAAAATCAAGATCGAGCGAAATGGGAAGTCGCATTGCCTGACGCTTACGTACTTCCCAGGCGGTGCACCATGCCGCAATACGGCAATAAGGCATGCTACCCGCCACCGCCTGGATGACCTCCGAGGTGAAGGCAAGAAGAGTGGAACCGCTTTCGACGGTTCCCTCGATGGCTGTTCCGGACTGGAGAATGCTCAGCAACTTGTCGTTGTTGGCCGGCAGCGTCACGTTTATGCCTTTCAGATCGTGGCCCATGACCAGGCAATTGTATCCGCCTTCGGCACCTGCGAAATTAAGGCGGAGCATCACGCCCGGCCGCAAGGTCGCATCCATCAAATCTAGGATGCCGGCCGGAGTCTGGGGTCCAAGGTTGATGGTCGCCTCAACCTTTCCTCCCGCTGCGGATTTGAAGGCATCGACCCGGGATTGGGTGGGGGGGATCATGGCGGTTATTCGGCCTTCCCGCGAAGGCGGGAAGAAAAGCGATTCCAGTCGTTCGCCATATTCGGAACCGAATTTTTTGTCAATGACAGGTCGGAGAATAACCTTGAATTTATCCTTTAGGATCAGCGTATCGCCCGGTTCAATCTTGGGATTCTCGTCAAACAACTCGAAAAACCGGTCCACATCATCCTGGTCGCCGCCACTCTTCCGAAGCTTCTTTTCAGCCAGCCGCAATGCCTCCTCCCGGCGCTCCCAGCCCCTTCGTATCCGGTTGCGATAGGAAAGATAGGCCATGACGACGATGGCGATGGCGAAAACAAACAGGGTAATCACAACTGTCGGCGTAAAAAGAGGAGCGGTTTCAAACCCCGGCAATCTATGATACCCGTCGCTTACGGCCAATGGCAGTCCCGGCGAATATTCCGGCATAGTCTGAGGTTTCCCCGATCACGGTCGAAAAATAGAAAAAGAAAATTTTTATTGTACCATTTTCCCGAACCATGGCAAATCGAAAATGCTGAATCGACCGTTCATCTCAAGGCGTACGCATCTAAATGATCATATTTTTTGCAGGATATTTCAGAAGAGTTAAACTTTCCGAGGGCGTTTCTATACACCGTTTTCCTCAAATATTGCAACTTTATTTTCCAAGTGTTTGGTCCAAAACCCCCGCCTTTAGGCGGGAAGCTTTCGCTTGGTGCGGTGTCTGTTATGGTATACTGTCAACTTTGGAGGGCTGAACTATGGCAGAGTATC
>JAITKH010000172.1 GCA_031278535.1 Planctomycetota bacterium
GTGCCCCCAGTTCACCTGCCTCCCGTCCCCAGAAAAATGAATCCCTTTTCGTATCAGAGGGCGGTTCCAAAACAAAAAACATTCACATCCATAAATTTAGTCTTTTCAAAGCACTAGGCGCGTTGGCCGGACGGCAGGAACGTCCAGCGCCCGGCGCGATAGAAAATATACAACGCTCCGGCGAAAAGGGCGAACAGTGCGCCAATTGCCATGACCGGGATGGAAGCAAGGCCGAGGGCCAGGACTGCCGCGTGGGTGACGGCGGCGACGAAGCGGAAATCGAAAAGGGAGCGGACGATGTCCAGGAGCGACAGGAGGATTACCAGCGCCGGCCAGGCCAGTACCGCCCCCCAGCCCGCCAGCGCCGGCCAGTTGAGGAAGACGAGGGAATCCGGATAATGTCGAATCACGTCCGCCAAGCCGATGCCGGGAAGGGACACGGCGATGGCGTAGGCCGGCCAGAGCGCCAGGGACAGGTAAATCAGCCCGAAGCCGTTTTTGCGGACGGAAAAGCGATCCGCCCGGGAGAGGAAGAACCAGATTGCCCATATCGCCCCGCAATACAGAAAGGCGACGGCGATTCTCGGAATGACGGCCGAGAGGAGTTTGCCAGGATTCCAGCCGGCGACCGCCTCCTCGATCCGGCGCAGAAGGCGGAGGTGCATGTCAAGCAGCCGGTTGAGCAGGCCGCCGAGCGGTTCCAGTCGCCGCTCCGGATGCGGGCGGCCGTCGCGGGCCGCGAGATAGGAGATCGCCTTGGCGAAGGAAACCGTCTCTTCCTTGCCGTTGTCGAGGCTGACGGCGGGGCCGCTGTGCGAATAGGCGGCGATACGGACGCTTTTTGGGTTGCCGGCGGCGAGCCAATTGTCTTCCGGCAAACCGTAGAGCCTGGCGAGATCGATCCGGTCGGAGTTGGCCGCGTAGACGGCGCCGGGCGGAAAGACGGCGGCCATTCCGGCGGGATTGACCGCGCCTTCCGGCATGAAATCGGGGAGGACGATGAAACCGGCGGCGGCGATGAGGGCGGCGACCGCCAGGACGCTGAACTTCTGTGCCGTCCAGTAGGAAATCGACATGTGGCATTCCCTGAAAAAATTTTCCCTCGTCCCCGCTCCGCGTTTTCAACTATACCCGAATTGACAACGCCGGTCAAATCAATATGATTGCCGAAACGGAAAAAGATCATCTTTTCCCGGATTTTCCTGGAACCGGCGAGGAGCGCCCATGGACGAGCTGCTGGAGATTTTGGAAAAGGACGGGCGCCGTTCGGCGGCCGCCATCGCGAAAATGACCGGCCGGAGCGAGGCGGAGACGGCGGCCGCCATCGCCGGCTACGAGCGCGACGGCGTCATCACCGGCTATGCCGCCCTGGTCAACTGGGAGAAAACCGAAGCCGACCGCGTCACGGCCCTGATCGAGGTCAAGGTCACGCCGCAGCGCGATCGCGGCTTTGATCGGGTGGCGGAGAGGGTGTTCAGTTATCCGGAGGTGAAAGCCTGCTACCTCATGTCCGGAGGGTATGATCTCGCCGTGGTCATCGAGGGCCGTTCCATGAAAGAGGTGGCGCTGTTCGTTGCCGAAAAACTGGCCACCATCGACGCCGTCACCTCCACCGCCACCCACTTCGTCCTGAAGAAATACAAGGACAAGGGAGTGGTTTTCGGCGGCGTGCGGGAGGATGATCGCGAGCAGGCATTGCTATGAATCCCGGAGATCTGGTCCAGCCGCGGGTGAAGAGCCTCCCTCCGTCGGGCATACGGAAATTTTTCGATCTGGTTGGGGAAATGCATGACGCCATTTCGCTTTCGGTCGGCGAGCCGGATTTCGTCACTCCCTGGCGCATCCGCGAGGCCGGCATTTTTTCCCTGGAGCGGGGCCGCACCCATTATTCCCCCAACGCCGGCCTGCTCCGGCTGCGGGAGTCGATTGCCGGCTATCTTCGGAGACGGTTCGGCCTCTCCTACGATCCCCGGACGCAGATCCTGGTCACCGTGTGCGGGAGCGAAGCCATCGATCTGTCCCTGCGCGCCCTGGTCGGTCCGGGCGACGAGGTGATTATTCCCGAACCCTGTTTCGTTTCGTACAAGCCCTGCGCCGTTCTTGCCGGGGCGACGCCGGTTCCGGCGCCGCTGGCGGAGCGGGACGGATTCAAGCTCACGGCGGAACGGCTGGAGCGGGCGCTCACGCCCAGGAGCAGGGTGCTGATATTTCCCTTCCCCAACAATCCGACCGGGGCGGTAATGGCGAGGGAGGACATCGAGCCTCTTGTCCCCCTGATACGCGGGCGCGATTTAATCGTCGTCTCGGACGAAATCTACGCCGAGTTGACCTATGGCAGCCGCCATGTCTCCATCGCCTCCTTTCCCGGCATGGCGGAACGGACCGTCGTCATCAACGGGTTTTCGAAGGCGTACGCCATGACCGGCTGGCGTCTGGGCTACGCCGCCGGGCACCCGGATTTGGTGGCGGCCATGTACAAGATTCACCAATACGGGATCATGTGCTCGCCCACGGTGTCGCAATGGGCCGGCATCGAGGCGCTGGAGAACTGCGACGCCGAGATCGGGGAAATGGCGCGGGAATACAACCGGCGGCGGCGGGTGATGCTGGACGGGTTCCGGGCCGCCGGCCTCGGCTGCTTCGAGCCGGGCGGCGCCTTTTACGTTTTTCCCAACATCGCCGGGACCGGCATGACCTCGCTCGAATTCTGCGAACGGCTGCTTCGGGAAGAGCGGCTGGCGATCATTCCGGGGTCCGCGTTTGGCAAAGCGGGGGATGGATACGTCCGCGCCTGCTACGCGTATTCCATCGAAAGCATCAAGGAGGCATTGGAGAGGGTGGGGAGGTTTGTGGGGAGGATGCGAGGGGAAGGACACGGGGAGATGAACGCAATGGACAACTCTATAGTGCATGCAAAGGACGATAATGAAATCTGGGCTCATTCGCCGTCGCGAAATTCGGGAGGGAAGGGGCAATCGCTGCGTGAGCATGCGATTGAGACAGCCAATATGGCTGCCGAGTTCGCCGAGGCATTTCATTCCTCGTTGATGGCCAAAACAATAAGCCTTTTGCATGATTTGGGTAAAGCGGATCCCCGTTTCCAATCCCATTTGCGGAAGTGTGTTGGAACCTCCCATGATTCGGACGCAGACGATGAACCGGATGAATCTCATGCCAGGAAAAGAAGAGCGGGGGTAAACCAT
>JAITKH010000197.1 GCA_031278535.1 Planctomycetota bacterium
AGGATGAAGGCGGCATGCTCCGACACGTGACAGCCTTGGGAAACGCCACGCTGGACGGCCTGCGCGGAGTGGGCGAGGTCGCCATCCTTTTCGCCCGCTGCCTTGCCTGGCTCCCGCGCGGCCTCCCCTACAAGCGCGAAACCATCCAGCAGCTCTACTTCATCGGCGTCCAGAGTCTGCCGGTCATTCTTACCACCGGCGCCTTCACCGGGGCCGTCCTTGCCTACACCTCCTACAACCAGTTCGTCTCCCTGGGGGTGGAGAGCTGGACCGGCGCCATCGTCGCCAAAGCCCAGGTCTGGCAGCTCGGACCCGTGCTGGTGGGACTCATGCTGGCCGGGCGGGTGGGCTGCTCCATCACGGCCGAAATTGGCACCATGAACGTCACCGAGCAGATCG
The DNA here is from genome assembly GCA_031278535.1 of Planctomycetota bacterium. Classification (GTDB taxonomy): domain Bacteria; phylum Planctomycetota; class SZUA-567; order SZUA-567; family SZUA-567; genus JAJBSZ01. The sequence goes on from JAITKH010000197.1 coordinate 400, forward strand.
ACGCTCTTGCCACCATGGGGACGGATCCCGTCCGCTACCTGGTCCTGCCAAGAGTCATCGCCAGTTTCGTGATGACCCCGGTACTCACCGTTTTCGCCATGATGATCGGCATCATGGCCGGGTTGGTCATGACCGTTTTCGTCCTGGGCGCGGAATGGCATTTCCAATGGGTGCAGATCAGCGAGTGGATGATACCCTACGATTATGTCCAGGGATTGTCGAAGGGCCTGGTTTTCGGCGTCACCATCGCCCTTATCTGCTGCCGGAACGGACTGATCACCACCGGCGGGGCCGAAGGGGTGGGCAAGGCCACCACCACCGCCAACGTGTCCTCCTGCATCGCCATCCTTATCCTGAATCTCGTACTGTCCATCATCCTCTTCTATGCCCAGCCCCTCTGGGATCGAGTAGCCGACGTCATCGGCGGCATCCTCGCCGCGGCGAGTTCGCACATCATCGGCCTCTGGAGCGGGAGCGCCGTCCAGTGAACGCCGGGACGGGGAGCGCGGCGAGCCAGGCCGCCGCGCGCGAGATCATCATCCGGCTGGAGGATGTCCACAAGGGCTTCGGCTCGGGGGAACGCCGGGTGGTCCCGATGGCCGGGGTAAGCCTGTCGGTGGAACGGGGTTCCCGGCTTGTGGTCATCGGCCCTTCCGGCACCGGGAAAAGCGTGATGCTGCGGCTGATCCTGGGATTGCTGGAGCCGGATCGGGGCGATATCGTCGTCTTCGGCCGGAACATCGCCTCCCTCGACAACTACGAACTGAGCGAGATCCGCAAGCGCATCGCCATGCTTTTCCAGGGCGGCGCCCTTTTTGACAGCATGACGGTGGGGGAAAACGTCGCCTTTCCCATGCGGGCCATGGGCGAGAGGGACGAGAGAAAGATCGGGGAAATCGTGGGCGAGCGCCTGCGCCAGGTCGGCCTGCCCGGCACCGAGGACAAGATGCCGGCCGAACTTTCGGGCGGCATGCGCAAACGCGCCGCCCTGGCCCGTTCCATCGCCTGCCGACCCGAGGTCATCCTCTACGACGAGCCGACCACCGGACTGGACCCGATAACTTCGGATGCCATTGCCGATCTCATCAACGCCACCCATCGTTCGCTCGCCGACGTCGGCGTCACCTCGATCATCGTCACGCACGACATGCGGGTTGCCGGAAAAACGGCGGACAGGATTCTGATGCTTTACGGAGGCCGGATAGTGGGCGACGGCCCGCCGGAGTTGTATGCGCGCCTGGGCGCGGACGGCCAGCCGGGTGCGGCGGGCGAAACGGAAATGATGATCCGGCAGTTTGTTCGGGGCGAAGCGGAAGGGCCGATTCACACGGTGGCGTGAGGCGGCGCACAAGGATGCCGGCCGAGGCTGATCGCGCCCCGGCAAAAGGCACGGAGCGAAAGGGCGGAAATGTCGAGAAAACGGCAGACGGCGGGCATGGCGGCCGCCATAGGCGCGGCTATCGTCGCCTCCGCCGTCATCCTGATTGTCATGCTCATTCTTTGGGGCAACAGCGCCTCCTTCCTCGGGAGGCATTACCGGGTCGTCGCCTCCATGCCCAACGTCGGCGGCCTCAAATCGGGTGCCCCGGTGAAAATCGGCGGATTCCAGATAGGGAGGGTTAGCGGGATTCACCTTACCCCCGGCCAGACTCTCCTGGACGTGATCATGGATATCGACGAGTCCCACCCGATCCCCAGGCTGAGCACGGCCAAGATTTCCACCGCCGGGCTGGTGGGCGACGCCTTCATGGAAATCGTCCCCGGACCCTCCCGGGAGAACATCCGGCGGGCCTACACGGTGGAGGACGCGGAACGGCTGGAAAGCGACCCGCTTCCGGACTTTACCCAGATCATGGCCCGGGCGGACCGGTTTGCCGAGCAGCTCTCCATCCTTACCGAGAATGTGAACGACATCATCGGCGAGGAGGCTTTTCGCAGAAATGTCAAGCAAGTGGCATTGAACATGGAGGCGTTGACCAGGGAGGCCGACATGCTCCTCCGGCGAAGCGAAGTTATCGTGGAGAACGTCGATACCGCCACCCGGAACATCGCCGCCATATCCGGGAACGTCAAGGATCGCACCGAGGCCCTGCTCGAACATTTAGCCGGGACGCTGGACAGGCTGGCGACAAAGCTCGAGACAGCGGTGGATTCGCTTTCGATGTCGCTCCTGGACGGCATCAATACGGCGAACGCGGGCATCGCCGCCATGACCGATCGGGCCGTATTGATCGCCGACAGGGCCGACGCCGTGGCGGACAGCGTCCGGAAGACGGTGGAAAACCTCGACGGCGGCATAACCGACATCCGGAAGGCGGTGGATGCAAGCATCGGCAACCCCGACGTGGCGGCGGATATCGTTGCCAGCGTCAAAAGCGTCCGGACCCTCGCCGAGTCGGCGGCCGGCAAGAGTCAAAACCTGGACCGGATCATCGGCAACGTCGAGACGCTGTCGGAAAATCTCAGGATCGTGTCCGGCCGTTTGGGCGAGGTGACGGGGGCGGTGGATCCGGCCGCCATCAGGGAGGCGATCAACCGGCTTTCCGCCTCGCTCGCGGCCGTGAACGAGGTGGTGGAGCGAATCAGGGCCGAGCCGGTGCTGGCGCTGTCGATCAACAAGGCGGCCGATCGCATCGTCAAGATGAAATTTGACGAAATGGGCAGGCAACAGCAGTTTCGCTCCGCCGACGCGAGCCTTGACGAGATCAACCGCTGGGTACGGGAGGCCATGCGCCGGGGCCGTCTGGACGATCCGGCTTTCGATCCGGAGCGCCGACCCTACCTGCTAGGCGAGTGATCCGCTTCAAAAGACGGGTTCAGACAAGTACCATCCGGATCAGGAAGAACACCCCCACCAGGATGGTGACGCGGTCAAGCTTGTCCCGGCGGCCGGAAGCCAGCATGAACAGCAGGTATCCGATCCAGCCGAACATCAATCCGTCCGATATGCTGAACGTCATGACGGTGACGAGGATGCTGGCGATGGCGGGAAGGCCCTGGGCAAAATCCGAATAGTCCAGCCTGGTCGCAAGCTGCATCATGAACATCCCGGTCACCACCATGGCCGGGGCGGTGGCGGCGGGAGGAATCATCAGGATAAGGGGGGAAAGGAACAGCGCGAGAATCATGAATCCCGCCGCCACCGCCGCCGTCAGGCCGGTGCGGCCGCCGGCGGTTATGCCAGTGGCGCTTTCGACATAGGTGGTCACCGTGTTGACGCCCAGGCAGGCCCCGATCGCCGTGGCGCCGGCGTCGACCAGGAGCGCCCTTGGAATCGCCGAGTCGTAGCGGCGCTTTTCCTCGCCGCCGAAAAAGTCGAACACTCCGACGAAGGTGCCGAGGCTGTCGAACATGTCGATGCAGAACAGGGTGAAGACAATCACCGCGAAGTCGAGGGAAAATATCCGCTCCGGATCGGCGCCGAAGGCCATGGAAATGGGGGCAATCGAGGGCGGCAGGGAAACGATCCCGCCGGAAAGAGCCGAGGAGTCGGTTACGCCCGTGGCCATTCCCAGCAGGGTGGTGGCGATGATTCCCGCCAGGACGGCGGCGCGGAAACGAAGCGTCAGCAGGACGCCGGTGACGGCTATGCCCAGCAGGGCGAGAAGGGGAGCGCCGCCGGTGACGTCTCCGAGGGAAACGAACCCTTCCCTGAAAACGAGGACGCCGGCGTTCTTCAGGCCCAGCGCGGCGATCATGAGGCCGATGGAGGCCGAAAGCGAATGCTTCACCGATTCGGGGACGGCGCGAAGGATAATGGAACGGACGCCGAGCAGGCTGACGGCGAAGAACAACAGTCCGGAGAGAAAAACGGCCGTCAGGGCATGATTCCAGGAATACCCCTTGCCGGCGACGATGGAATAGGCGAAATAGATGTTGAGCCCCATGCCGGGGGCAAGAAGGAGCGGGAGGTTGGCAAAGAGGCCCATGGCAAGCGTACCGCAGATGATCGCCAGGGCGGTGGCGGTGAACAGCGGTTCGACAGGCATCCCGGAAACGGCCATGATTTGAGGATTGACCGCCAGGATATAGGAGGAAGTGAGAAACGTCACCAATCCCGCGGCCGCTTCCGTACGGACGGTGGTGCGATGACCGGTAAGATTGAAGAAGTGTTCCAGCATGGGGCGGCGCCTCCTTCCGGACGGCGGCGCGGAACCTGCCAAACCTCGCCGCCTCGAGAACAACAAGCCGGGAAAAACTGAAATCCCGGATCGCTATCTTCCGGCCCTGGCCACCTCGGGAACGGCGTTGCCGCCGTTTTTCACCGTTATGCGAAACAAGGGACGCGGTTCGCCGGCCGCCGCCACCGGCGGCGCCTCCGGAGCCGGCGGCTTCGTCTCCACCAGTTCCGGGGGAATCGGCAGGCCCGACCCGGTCCGACCCGGTCCGGACGACGCGGTTGCCGGAGCCGGCGAAACGACAGCCGGACGGACCGGGGCCGGAACCGCGGCCGCTCTTGCCGGGACCGGCCTGGAAGCCGGGAGCGGCGCTTGGTTCGCCCTTGCCATTCCCGCCCCCGGCGGCGCCGGCGCGGGAGCGGACGGTTTGGCGTCGGCCGGGGCCGGCCCGCCCTTCCGCGAATCCGACATCGGCATGGGGATGGGCACGGGCGGCACATAGTCGGCGGCGGCGAATTCGGCGATGTTGGCGATGGGGACGTTCGGCGGCAGGGGCATGCTGTCGTTGATGCGGGCCGGTCCAAGGACGCCCATGGCGACCTGCAGGTTCAATCGCGCCTTGGTATGATTGGCCAGCGCCTGGTAGTAGTTGCCGATGACCTCGGTCATGGCCTTCCTGGCATCTGTCACGTCCACCTCGGTCTTGACCCCGGCCTGGTAGCCGACCAAGGCCAGGCGCAGGGCTTCGCTCGCCGCGTCCTGGTTTACCGCCAGGGCCTTTACCGTCTCCTCGGCGTTGGCCAGCGTATTCATGTGGCGGCGAATCTCGGCGACGGTGGTTTCCTGGGTATCGAGAATGTTGATTTGCGCCTGCCTGGCCCTGGCTTTGGCCTGGACCAGACCGCCGAATTTTTCCGCGCCCAGGCTGTATTCGGCGCCGATCCCGATCGACCAGGGATTCCTGCCGAAGGAACCTCCGGCCGATTCGCCCCAACTCTGCGAATAGTTTCCGCCAAGGACGGGCAGGAACTCGCTCATGGCTATCCGCACCGCCTCCTGTTCCAACCGGTACGTCAATTCCGACTGGCGGAGATCGGCGCGGGTGGCGGAGGCGATTTCCACCGCCCGCTCCAGCACCGGACGCATGGGCAGGAATTCGAGTTTGTCGGAGAAGGTCACTTCGCTCTCCTGCGAAGCGCCCATCAGCTTCAGCAGCGACACCCGGTTGGTGTCGATATTGTTCATCTCCGTCTGCATGCTTGCCCGGTAGGTGGCCACATCCACCTGGGCCCGGAGAACGTCGTATTCGGTGGCGGTCTCCTGCTTCTTCTTCTCCGACACCATGCGGTACTGGGTTTCGGCCGAGGCCAGGGCTTCGCGATGGGTATCCATCATTCGATAGGCCAGGAGAACGTCATAGTAGGTGTTGGCGACGTTGGCGATAAGGGTCTGGACCTGCTCCCGGATTTTTTCGTCCTCCAGGGCGGTATTCAGGCGGGCGCTGACAAGCCTCGGGGCCATGGCGGCGTCGTAGATCGGCTGTCGAATCGTCAGTCCGGCGGCGTAATTGTCGAGATACCCGCCGCGACCGCCTTCCGTATGGCTGTTGCTCCCGGAAACGTTGAGCGTCGGCAGGACGACGGCATAGGAGCCGATGCGGCCGCCCCGGGCGATTTCCCGATTCTGGAGAGCGGCCCGGAGCTGCTTGTTGTATTGAAGGGCGATCTTGATGGCGTCGTCCAGGGAAAGCGGGCCGTCCAGCCGCGCCTCGGGGAAATCGCCCCGATCCCGCCGGCTTTTCCATTCGAGATAGGCCTCGCGCCGGCTGGCCGAAAGTTCGTCCGCGATTTCGGCATCCGAAGGAACGCAACCGGCGGTTGCCAACATCAAGACCGCCAGGAGTGGCAGGCCGCTTCGCATCGTCATGTCGAAATCCTTATGGAAAAATGGCGAATCCCGCTATATTCCCCTCCACGGCCGACCTCTCCCCCGGACCAGCGCCCTCTCCCTTCGGAATATTCACCGCGAGGCGGCTTCTTGCGGCGCCGTTTGCTCGATCTCCGCCGTGCGCGGGAAATGGTAAACCATTCCACCGGATTCGTCAATCCGATATTTATTGAAAAAAACAACTTTTTTCGAGGGGGGCGGCGACACAAAATCGCCGCCCGGCGAAAAGAACGGAACCCCGCCTCGAGGGATCCGTCCTGTTGCGGCGTCGGATTTGAACTTGGCCCGAAGCGTCAGCCGCGCTTCAGCGCCATCGCTCTCTTCGCCGCGGCGATCACGTCTGGAGTGTCCACTTCCAACGCCTTGTGGAGATAGGGCATGAGGCCCACCTCGCCGAAACGATCATTCGCCCCGACCCGGACGACGGGGGCGGGAAGCGTTTCGGACAGGAATTCGCATACCGCGCCGCCCAGGCCGCCGATCCTGCTGGCGTTTTCGGCCGTCACCAGCGCACCGCAACGCTTGGCGAAAGCCAGGACGCAGTCGACGTCAAGAGGCTTCAGCGTGTGGACGTTTACCACCGCCGCACTGACGCCTGAGGCGGCCAATTCCCCGGCCGCTTCCAGCGCCTTGTGGAGAATCAGGCCGGAAGCGAGGATGGCGACGTCATCCCCTTCCCGGAGGACGTCCGCCTTGCCCAGCGTGAAGGCATAGCCGGGGCCGAAGATTTTCGGGGCCTTTTTCCGGAACATGCGAAGGTAGCACGGCCCCGGATGGGCGGCGATCTGGGGCAGGGCCTGGATCAACTGCGCGTTGTCGACCGGTTCGTACACCACCATGGTGGGCAGGGAACGCATGATGGCGGCATCCTCAAGGGCCATGTGGGTGCCGCCGTTCAATTCCGACGAAACGCCCGGATCGGCCCCGACGATTTTCACCGGCAACTTGCTGTAGGCGACCGAGATGGCTATCTGATCGCAGGCCCGGCGGGCGGCGAAGGGGCCGAAAGTGTGGACAAAAGGGATTTTTCCACAGGCGGCGAGGCCGGCCGCCACGCCCACCATGTTGCATTCGGCGATGCCGACGTCAAAGGATTGATCGGGAAAACGCTCGCGGAACGGCAGCGTCCCCACCGCCCGCATCAGATCGGCTTCCACCAGCACGATCCGTTCGTCCCGCTCCGCCATTCCGGAAAGCGTTGCGCAATAAGCCTCGCGCATTTCCTTTTCGTCCAGGTTGCTTGCCATGCTCTGCCCTCATTTCGTTTCCAGGGCCGCCAGGGCGGCCTTGAGATCGTCGTTCGACACCGGCCGATGATGCGAGGAGAGCTGTCCCTCCGCGAAACAGGCGCCCTTGGCCTTGACGGTATTGAGGATGATCATTCCCGGCCGGTCGGAGGCGGCGATCGCGTCCAGGGCCGCGTCAATGGCGGCGAAATCGTGCCCGTCGACCGTCCGGGTAAAGAAGCCGAACGCCTCGGTCTTGGCGGCGACCGGTTCCAGGCAGTTGATCTCCGCCACCGGGCCGTCAATTTGCAAGCCGTTGTTGTCGAGGAAAACGGCGAGGTTGTCGAGTTTTTTCTGGGAAGCGTACATGAGGGCCTCCCAAATCTGGCCTTCCTGCGCCTCCCCGTCGCCAATCAGGGCGTATACCCGGTACCCTTTCCGATCCAGCTTCCCGGCCAAAGCCATTCCCACCGCCGCCGACAGGCCCTGTCCGAGCGACCCGGCCGTCATATCCACCCCGATGGTCTTGTTCATGTCGCAGTGGCTGGGAAAATTGGTCCCGGGCTGGTTCAGGGAAAGGCATTCGTCCGGGGGAAAATATCCTCTGTAGGCCAGGGTGGCATAGAGGGCCGGGCCGGCATGGCCTTTGGACATCACGAAGCGGTCGCGGTCGGCCCAGCGCGGCTCGGACGGCCGGATGTTCATCCGGCGAAAATAGAGAAGCGTCAGCGCCTCGACCACCGAAAGCGATCCGCCCAGATGCCCGGCGCCGATGGCGTTGAGCATTTTCAGCACAAGTATCCGGGTCTTCCGCGCCTGGTCCTCCAGTTCGCGGATCGTGTCCCTGGCCAGCATGCGCTCCCTCCCTTCGGTTCCGGACGCGAAAAAGGCAGTCCGGTTTTTTTTTGGGAATTATCACGGAGCTGCGGCTTTCGTCAAGAAATGTTTCGGGAGGTTTTCAAAAAAAGTTTTCTTACCTCATTTCCGCCGCCGTCCACTACGAAAACGGGTATGGGCGCTTGCCGCCAGTTCGAGGCCGGAGGCGGCGGTGGCCGGGCTGCCCCCATAAGAGCCGTAACTCCTTGATGTGTTTCATCCGGATTTATTGCTTGAAATCGATTGATTCCCCGCGATAATGCCGGGTTTGCCCGCGTTCCGAAACGCTTCCGGAACGCATATGCGTTTTACGGTTGTTCCGTGGCCGGATTGCCGCCAAAGGAGGCGCCATGTCAGCACCGGTATTGGCGATCGGTTCCATCGCCCTCGACACCATCCGCATGCCCGGCGGCAAGGTGTACAAGGATGTCGCGGGCGGCAGTTGCACCTATTTCATCCATGGCGCCGGGTTTTTCGTCCCGGTGCGGGTGGTTGGAGTCGTGGGGGAGGACTTTCCAAAAAAGTACCTCGACGGATTCCGGAAATGCGGGGCGGATCTGGCCGGCCTGCGGATCCTTCCCGGCAAAACTTTTCAGTGGCACGGCACGTACCAAAAGGACATGAACAACCGGAACACGGACGCGTTGCATTTCGGCGTCTTCGAAACGTTCGACCCGGTTCTCCCGGAAAAATTCCGCGCCTCGAAATATGTCTTCCTTGCCTGTTCCCAGCCGGAACTCCAGAACCGGGCCCTGGATCAATTGGCCGGTTCGCCCCTGGCGGTATGCGACACCATCGAAGTGTATATCGGGAACGACCGTCCCGCCCTGGACAGGGTGATCCGCCGCTGCCAGGGCATGATCGTCAACGACCGGGAGGCCAGACTCATCTCCGGCGAGGACAACCTGGTCAAGGCCGCCTCCGCCCTGGTCCGGAAATACCGGTTGCGGTTCATGGCCCTGAAGAAGGGGGAACATGGCGGCCTCCTGGCCACGCGGGAAGGCGTCTTCCCCTTTCCCGCCTACCCCCTGGCGAAGGTGGCCGATCCCACCGGGGCGGGCGACTGTTTCGCCGGCGGCTTCATGGGCCGCCTTGCCCGGACCGGCGGCCGGCTCGATCTGAAAAACCTGAAACGCGCCTGCGCCGACGCCACCGCCGTGGCGAGCTACGCCTGCGAGGGCGTGTCGCATTCGGCGCTTCTCCGCACCGCTCCGGCCGACATCGGGAAGCGCGCGGCGGATTTCGTCCGGATGACGAGACTGGGATGAAGGGGACTGTTCCGGGAGGAGAAACGACGGAACGAATCCGCCATGGCGTCGTCAACGGCGACTGCCGGGACATGAGCGATCTCCCCGACGGGAGCGTTCATCTCGTCGTCACCTCGCCGCCCTACTGGCAACTGAAGGATTACGGCGGAGACGGCCAGATCGGTTTCGATCACGACTACGAGACATATATCAATCACCTGAATATTGTCTGGAAGGAATGCTGGCGGACGTTGCACGATGGATGCCGGCTCTGCGTCAACATCGGCGATCAATTCGCCCGGTCCGCCTATTATGGCCGCTACAAGGTCATCCCCATACACAGCGAGATCATACGATTCTGCGAAACGCTCGGGTTCGATTTCATGGGAAAAATCATCTGGCAAAAGACGACCACGACGCATACTACCGGCGGGGCGAGCGTCATGGGAAGTTTTCCCTATCCCAGGAACGGCGTCGTGAAGCTGGATTACGAATACATCCTGCTCTTCAAGAAGCCGGGAAAAGGTCCGGAACCGACACCGGAACAGAAGCGCGGCGCCGCCATGAGCGCCGAACAGTGGAATACGTATTTCAGCGGCCATTGGCGTTTTCCCGGGATGCGGCAGGACAGGCATCTCGCCATGTTCCCGGAGGAACTGCCGGCGCGGCTGATCCGGATGTTCTCCTATCCCGGGGAAACCGTGCTGGATCCGTTTTGCGGCAGTGGAACCACTTCCCGGGCGGCCGGGAAACTCGGCCGGAATTCCATCGGCTATGAAATCAATCCCGAATACCTCCCGCTGATTCTCGAGAAGCTCGGCGCGAACGGAATTTTCGCGAAACCCGGAATCATCTCGAAGGGGAGGAAGCTTTCGGATGCGGAATTGGCTGCGAGGATTGCCGATCTGCCCTACCGGTTTGCGGATGCGCACAAGCTGGACAAAAAAGTGGATGCGCGAAAACTCGGCTACGGGTCGCGCATTGGCGCCGGCGACAGCGGAAAACGGGAGGAATGGTTCACCGTACGTTCAATTCTCTCCCCCAACTTGATCCGATTGAGCAATGATTTGGTGATTCGGCTGACAGGGATCAGGGAGGATCCGTCGTTTCGCGGGGCGGCGATCGATTTTCTGAAGGAAAAAATACAGGGGAAAAGGGTGTTCCTCCGCCATGACGCGGTCGCCTTCGATCCGGAAAACCGCCCGATGGCATATCTTTACCTGGAAAACCGGACGTTTGTCAACGCCCATCTCCTGCGGACGAAATACGTGCTGGTGGACGAATCGTTCCCGTCCAGATATCTGCGGAAGTTCCAGGCCGCCAGGTATCCGGATTCCCGAGGGAAAACGGTCGATGGAAGGCGGGAGGCCGATGGCGAAAGAATGGCTGCCGAATAGCGTCATGAACCGCGCCTTGGGGAAAAGGCTTTATATGAAAATCACGGAAGTGATCCAGGCGGAAATCGGGGATATAACGGAAAAGGATTGCATAGACCACCTGTTTGAACTGGTCGTCACGCGCACTTTCGATGGCTATGACCGGGAGATTCAGGCAATTTATGGACAATTGGAGGAAAGCACCGGCGTCAAAATCGAACCGGCAAGAAATCAAAAGTTTGGCGGAATCATGAAAAAGCGGGAAACGCGCGGCGGAATTCGTCCGGATGGCGAGGCCGGGATGAAAGGAATCCGCCCGTCCGGAATTTTCGGGCTGCCGCGCCGCGGGGAAAAACCATGATCGTGGGCGGCGCTTTCCGGAAATTCCCGATTCGCGCATTCGCGGCGATTGTTTTCGGCTTCTTTGTCGCCGGCTGCCGGGAACCGCAGCCGCGCCGCGAAACGACGGCGGAAAAACTGCCTCCCTATCCGGCGGCTCCGGCAACCGCTCCGGCGCCGGGGGTTCCGGCCGATCCTCCCCGGCTTCCCGTCGCCGGCCGCACGGTCATTCTCGACGCCGGGCACGGCGGAGCGGACGCCGGCGCCAGCTGGAACGGACTGCGGGAAAAGGACATCACCCTGGACCTGGCCCTGAGGACGGCCGCCGTACTCCGGGCCGGCGGCGTAAACGTTCTTTTCACCCGCCGGACCGACGTGTTCGTTCCCCTGCCGGAACGGAGCGCCTTCGCCAACCGGCATCCGGACGCGGCCTTCGTTTCCATCCACGTCAACGCTTCGGAAAAGAACGCCGCCGCCGCCGGAGTCGAGACTTTTGTTCTTGCCGCGACCCGGAACGATGCCGAGCGCGGCCGCGCGGCCGCGGGACAATACCGGGTACGCGGCGACGATTCGGGGAAGAGCGGGGAAATTCTGGCCAGTCTCGCCGCCAGGTGCCGATACCGGGGGGAAGCGCTGGCCGAAGCTGTCCAGCGCCGGCTGGCCGCCCGGCTGGCGGTTCCGGATCGCGGCGTCAAGCGGGCGGATTTCGCGGTTCTCCGGGAGACGTATTTCTGTTCGGCCGTCCTGGTGGAAGTCGGCTTCATCAGCCATTCCCCCACTGCCGCCGCCATGCGCACCGGGGAATGGCGACAGCGGACGGCGGAAGCCCTGGGGGAGGGGATTATCGACTTCCTCGGCCGGCCGGACGGCGGGTGAGGAGACGGGCATGTCGCTTTTCGAACAGGGCGGTCCGATCATGTATGTGCTCCTCGCGGCCGCCATCCTCGGACTTACCTATTTCATTTACTGCCTTTTGACCCTGCGGCGGAGCGTGGCGATGAACCGGCGCCTGATCGAGGTGGCGGAGGCCGACTTCGACCGGGGCGGATTCGACGACGCGCTCGTGGTCTGCCGGCGGGAAGGCGGCTCCTTCGCCGAGGTGCTGGCCGCCGTCATCGCCACCCGGGATCTCGCCCGCACCGAGGCGGAGGCGATAGTCGAGGGATCGGGGCTGA
>JAITKH010000352.1 GCA_031278535.1 Planctomycetota bacterium
CTGACTTCGGGCGGCGTGTAGGTTTTGCCGAAGGCCTCGACCTTCACCAATTCGTCAGCTCCGCCCGCGACCTTGTAAGGAATCATTTTCTCCTCCGCCCCCACTTCAGAATGGCGGCGGCCCATGAAACGCTTGATGGAGTAAATGGTGTTGGCGGGATTGGTCACCGCCTGCCTCTTGGCCTGCTGTCCGATCAGGCGTCCGTCGGCAGTGAAGGCCACGACCGACGGCGTGGTGCGGCTGCCGTCCTTGTTGGGAATGATTTTTGGGTCGCTCCCTTCCATGACGGAAACACATGAATTGGTTGTTCCTAAGTCAATGCCGATTATTTTTCCCATCGCGATTACTCCCATCTGTATTATGGTTGACAAGGGATATACCACACCCTTGCCTGCCGCGTACCGGCAGCAGGTATCTTCACGCGATTAAATGCAATTGTTTTGCCGAAATTTGAAGTAATTAACGGAAAAATGAAATTGCATTCAACAATATTATGAAATATAATCGATAAAAATGCAAATGGCTTTTTTTGAAAATTGACGGATGCCTGACGAAAAACAGGAACGCCAAATATATTTGTCAAAATGACAGGGATTGTGTTTACGGAAATACCGAAGTGAAGGGAAGAAGCTTGCAGGCGCCGAAGTACGTTCTCTCCAGAATCGATTCCCCGATCTCGAAGGGTGGACTTTTCAGGATTTTGACTCAGTGTTTTCGGCATTAGTTGATGAAAGGCGTGACGATCCTTTTCCTTGGCGTTGAGGGTGCTTGGATTTACGAATGCATTCGAAACGCTCCCATACTCACTCCCCAAAGGCGACATCTCCCAAAATCACAATATTCTTCTGGCCGCAGGCCATTGAAGTGTTCCTTGGCATCACGAGAAGGACCTTATGCAGGAGAAATTTTCATATAGCAACTGCCGGAGGGCGGTGATCCGCAGTCTTTCCCGACAGGCAGTCGGTCTCACCGAAAAAGATATGCTATCGGAAGCTTAAAATTGTGATCTTCGACTGGAGGGATTTTTTCACAATTTCAAACCGGCACCGGCATAATCGGCGGCGCGTCGAGGGCAAATGAAAAGCCGGAAAAGGCGAAGGCGAAGTGGATGGCATTGGAAATCTTGGCGCGGGGCCGACCGGGTTGTCAGGGCAGGATGAGGAGCATGCCTATCTTGAGTCCATTCCGTGCGGCTGGGTTGGCATCCATGATTTCGCGCCAGCGGTTTTGATCTCCCAAAAACCGCTGGGCGATTTTGGCCCAGGTATCGCCTCTGGTCACCTGGTATCGGCTGGGGCGGCCGGTTTCACTCTGATCTGCGGCCGCAGGGCGTACCGGCGTTTGCCTTCCGTCTCCCGATTCGGCCCGGGAAACGTCCAGGACGTCTTCTGGAGGCTCGGAGACGTTGTCGAGACGGCGCTGGGCGGCAGACAAGGGCAAGGATTCGGAATCCAGTCCGTCACGAAACGGCGGAAGCCCGACAGGCTGTTCCCGCCCGCCGGCGGGACCGGCGATAGCATCGTTCTCGGGGAACGCCGGGCCGATGACCTGGACGGCTCGCAGCCGCTCCTCTTCCAGTTGGATACGTCGTTTGGCCTGATTGTCCAATTCCAGGAATGTCGGCAGCTCCGGCGTCTTGCCAAGACGGGACATGGCGCCGAAGAAAACGAGAACCGCCGCCGCGACCGTTGCGGAATACCCGGAACCGCGGCGGTTTTCCCGCCGGGACCGCCGATATTCCTCTTCATTGTTGTCGATGTTTTCCATAGTTGTCTAAAAAGACCAAGCCTGCGGATGCCGAAGCCCGTTTTCTCTGGAACCAATCTCCGTTGCCGAAGGGCAATTCACTTCCCCGGAGGCGGAAACCATGGTGAACCTGGGGAATTCCCCGCAAGTCTCAATCAAATATTGAGACCTGCGGAATACTAGCCGCAAACCCCGGTTTCCCGACCAGGGAATTTCCCGGCCGCTCCGGCCAGGAATTCCCGGAAGGGAACCCGTATTCACTATCTTTTATCGGTCCAATCCGGGAAACACTGGCGTCATTCCGTCCCTTCAGGTAAAATATCCCGAAGTTCCAAGTCGGACATGCCGATTTCGGCCGGAGGATACGCGTGTGAAAAAAGTCGACAACGAAACCATCACCGTCAGGAATCTCAACCGGCCGGGCCGGGCCAGTTTCCACCTGAACTTCCTGAAGCGCCGCTTGAAATTCCTGGGCATCATGCTTCTGATCCTTTTCGTTGCCTGGGGCGTCTGGTCCTGGGGATTCTGCCGATTCTATGTCCGTCCCGGCCAGATGGCCGTCATTACCGCCAAATCGGGCGATCCCCTGTTGCCGGGGCAGATTCTTGCCAGGGCCGGTCAGAAAGGGGTGCTGGAGGAAGTGCTGGGCGAGGGGCGCCATATCTGGAACCCGATATTCTATGACTGGCAGATTGTGGACGCGGTCTTCATTCCCCCCGGCAAGGTCGGCGTGGTCACTTCCCTTGTGGGGGAAGATCTCCCGCCGGGGGAATTCCTGGCCAACCCCGGGCAAAAAGGTACCTGGCGAAAAACTCTCGGTCCCGGCCGCTATCGCCTCAATCCCTTCGGCCATGCGGTGGAGATCGTAGACGCGGTCAGCGTTCCAGTCGGCTTCGCCGGCGTGGTCACCAACCTGTCCGGAACCGCAGCCAAGGAAGGCGCCTTCGCCGCCCCCGGCGAAAAAGGGGTCCGCTCCGACGTCCTCCAGCCCGGCATATATTACGTCAATCCCCGGGAATACCAGGTGGCGGCCGTGGAGGTGGGCGTGAACCAGGTTTCGCTCCAGGGCCAGAGCGGCGGCATGGTCCTGACCAAGAACATGGTCATGGACGAGAACAACCAGCTTATCCAGCGGCTGAACCAAAACGTCCTGGAGGAGCAAAGGCGCCGGCGGGACATGTATCAGCAGCAGGATTCCGTCCAGGCTCCCTCCTCTTCCTATCCCGTTTCGCCGGCGCCGGCGGGCGGCCCTTCGGAAAAAAGAGGTCGGGGCGCGGCATCCTCCTCGGCGGACGGCATGATGGCCGAAGCGATGGACGATCCGGGCGCACCGGCGCGGAAAATGCTTTCCCGTTCCCTGCCGACCCGGACGAGCGAACCGGCCACGATCGCCGGGCGGGTGCCCGGCATGAGCCGCGTCGACGTCCCGCCCGCCTTCATCCTCGATCAATTCGTCAATTTCCCTTCCCGCGACGGCTTCGACATCAGCCTCGACATGACCGTGGAGTTCGAACTCCGCCCCGAGCACCTGGCCCCGATTTATCGCGACTATGGCGATCTGCCGGCGGTGGTGGAGAAGATCCTCATGCCGCAGGTGCTGTCGGTTTCCCGCCTGAAGGGGTCGGCCTACCGGGCGGTGGATTTCATTGCCGGGGAAGGACGTGAAATATTTCAGAACGATCTTACAGCCGCGCTCCAGGATTCGCTCCGGGAAAAGCGCATGCTCATCCACAGCGCCCTCATTCGGAACGTCAACGTTCCTTCCCAAATTCTCGATCCCCTGCGAGCCGCCAGCCTTTCCCGCGAAACCGATCTCACCAACAAGGAAAAGCAGAACACCGCCCGGAAGCAGGCGGAACTGAACCGTGAGATGTCGCTGATCCGCCAGTCCGGCGAACAAGTCATGCAAGAGACCGACAAGCTGAAGGCGGAAATCGCGGCGGAAATGAGAAAGACCGTGGCCATGATCCAGGGGGACACCACCCGGCGCCTCGCCGTCATCGAAAGGGAAACGGCCCAGGTCAAGGCGGAAAAAACCATCGCCCTCGGGCGGGCCGATGCCGATGCCATCCGCCTGGTGGGGGAAGAGAAAGCCAAGGGATTCGGCATGAAGGTACAGGCTTTCGGCCGGGACGGCGGAGAATATGCCCTCTATGAATTCGCCGTCCAGCTCAACCCGGACATGAAGATTAACCTCCTCCACGCGGGTGAGGGTACGCTCTGGACGGATTTGAAAAACGCCTCTCTCGCCGAAATGGGTGGGGCCAGGATCCTGCAGAATTCAAACCGGTAGGGATGGGGGCGAAGGCATGCCCGCCCGCGATTCGCCGGCGGCGATCGCGGAAAGGCGAACGGTTGCCCATAGCAGCCTGAAAATGCCAATTCCGATGAATGCCGAACCCCGTCCGCTCCGTGCAATCGGCGAGGGGAATTCACTCCTCCGGAGGCGTTTGCCGGATGAACCGGGGGGGGGACTTCCGCCAAAGTTTGAATTTTCGGCTCAAACTTTGTTGTGTGGTAATTTTGTCGATGGCGGGGCGTCCGGCCGCCATGTGAAAACTTTTGCCGCGCGGCGCTCTTCAATCAGTGGAAAAAAAGGCCTGCGCCCGCCGATTCCGGGGAGAGGAACCGGAGTGGATTTCATTAATACCGAATCGCGCGACGACGTCATGGGAGCGGCCAATCTTTTCGAGTATTTTTGCGCCCGAACCTCCGACGACATGCGGGTACGCGGCGCCGGCAATGAAACGCCGACCAATTCCTTCGCCGGCATGATTCTTACCCTTCTCACCGCGGCCGCCCTTTTCATTTTTGGCAGACCCCAGATCGCCAAGGCCGTTTTCATTGTTTTCGCCGTTCTCCTTGTCTGGACCGTTTGGGGGGTTGTCATCCGTTCGGCCGAACGGGTGGAACAGAAGGCGGACGACATCCGCGCCGGGGTTTTCGCACCTTCCTCCCTGCCCTTGGTCCTCGCCCGCCTCAAGTGGTGGAACCACCTGATCGCACCCATCCACTGGGGCCGGCACAGCCGCCTCTTCGATCGCCAGGCCAAACTGGATCGCCGCATCATCGAAATCGAACGGCGCATCGATCAGGCCGTTTCCGTTCCCGGCCAAGGGGGGCAGCCGCCTCGTCCCTACCAGCCGCCTGCCGACGAGGAAGTGGCTGAACTGGCGGACAAGCTCGTCGGCATCCAGAACCGCACCGCCTACGAGGCAGAGTTGTCGGCCATCCAGGATCAGGCGGCCCGTCTCAGGTCCGAACATCTGTTGCTCCTGGCGCTGCGCCGGAAGCTGGAAACGATGTCCGAAACGCTTGATCGCATCGAAAAGCTGAACGTGGTTTTTCAAAACGTCAGTCCGGAAGACTTGTCGCAACTGGTGTCTGAAGCGATACAGCTTCTCGAGGAGCGCCGCCTGCTGGTGACGGCCGTGGATACGATCAATCCTGACGATTTTATCGATCTGGTCACGGTGAAAACGGCATGATGAAAGAATGGAAAGACGCGACCGATCCCCGGCGGCTGGCCGGGATATTGGACAAGGCGCTTGCCCGGGCCTACCCGGACGTCGTCTGCCCGCTGGATTTCGAAGACCCGTTCGAATGCCTGGTCGCCACCATTCTCTCCGCCCAATGTACGGATCGCAAAGTGAACGAGGCCACGCCCACCCTGTTCCGGAGGTTTCCCGGCGTCGACGCCTTCGCCGAGGCAAACCCCGGGGAAATCGAGCCCCTCATACGATCGCTGGGATTGTTCCGCCGCAAGGCGGCCGACATCGCCGCCGCCGCCCGCCTTGTCCGCGAACGGTACGGCGGCCGGGTTCCGGACACTATCGAAGAACTGATTGAATTGCCGGGAGTGGGCCGGAAGACCGCCAATTGCGTGATCCTCAACGCCTACGGCAAACCTGGCTTGATGTGCGATACCCATTTTTGCCGGGTCAGCCGCCGCTTCGGCCTGCATGACCTCGCTGATCCGGACAGGATCGAGGCCACGATTGCCGTACTCCTCCCCTCAAGCCGCTGGGGTGTCTTCAGTCACAGGATAATCCAGCACGGGCGCCTGGTTTGCCAAGCGCGAAACCCGTCCTGCGAAACATGTCCGGCGTCTCGGCACTGCCGTTCCCGTCGGGGAAAGGCGAAGCGTCCGCCGGAACCGTGAAACGATTCGTCTGTCTGCGACGAGGTAGTTGTCCTCAGTCTTCGTTTCGCCGTTCGGCTGCCGTCAGTCGCTTTTCCGAAATGAATTGACAGGACGGGAAGAAAGAAATAAAAATTTACTTGACAAAGATCGACTATAGTCCGATAATAATAAAAGAGAAGAACCGTCGTTTGACGGCCCGTGAAGCGGTTGGCGTTTTATGGCGAACGCTAACCTGTCCAGATCACAGAGCGAAAGGAGACAGCCATGAGTACGATGTTGAGTTCAAGGAGGTTTGTTGGTTCGGAAAGACTCTCGGTTCAGAAGACGGAGTCGTCCTCGAATGGCATAACCACTGCCGTGGGGATTATGGTTGGGGGATTTGCCGGCTTGGTGGCTGGCGCCGCCCTTGACGTCAATCTTCTGATGGCGGCCGGGTTCGTGGCCTTGGCCAGCGCGGGATTGTACCTGAACGGAATGTTTTGGGCATCAATGGAGGACAAGGGCTTTTTCAAGCCTTCCAATTTGAAAGATTTCAATCAGTATCAGTAAAAAGCGGCTTTG
>JAITKH010000375.1 GCA_031278535.1 Planctomycetota bacterium
ACATGTATTCATCCTAACTTCAGCATGCGGCCCACCCGCTCCGGCCGGACGTCAATAAACCGTGCACAAGACCTCGCCCCCAACCTTTTTCTCCCGGCACTCGCGATCCGAAAGTACGCCTTGATTGGTGGAAACAACCGTGATTCCCTGGCCATTGAGCACCTGGGGAAGTTCCCCGTAGCCGCGATAGATGCGGCAACCCGGCTTGGACGTGCGGGAAATGCCGCGAATGACCTTCTCGCCCTCAGGGCCGTATTTCAATTGAATCCGCAGTTCGTTTTGCAAAGGTCTGGTGACGATATCGAGACCCTTGATGAAGCCTTCCCGCTTCAAGACCTCCGCGATGTCAATCTTGAGGGCGGTGGAAGGCATGCTTACCTCGTCACGCATCAGGCTGTTGGCGTTACGGATACGGGTCAACATGTCGGCCACTGGATCGGTCATGCTCATATCGCTATCCTTTTTCGCGTCGCCGGCCCCGGAAAGAACCTCCAGGCCGCAAGCGTCCCTCGCCGTCTCCGCCCCTGTCCAGGTCGCCGGGGAAAATCAAGCCGCGCCCGGCCGCGGCGGAGGCCATCACCAACTTGACTTGCGCATGCCGGGAATCTCTCCCTTGTTGGCGAGATTCCGGAGGCATATACGGCAAATCTGGAACTTTTTGTACACGCCCCGCGACCGTCCGCACAGCCTGCACCTGGTATAGGCTCGGGTGGAAAATTTCGGAGGGCGGTTACACTTGACAATCCAGGATGTTTTCGCCACGTTTCACTCTCCAGTTCATTCCGCGAACGGCATGCCCATCATTTTAAGAAATTTCAGACTCTCGTCGCGCCCACGGGAATTCCGTATCACGAAGACGACATCCATCCCGAGGGGATGCACGAGGCGATCCGCATCGACCTCGGGAAAAATCGTCACTTCCTCCACTCCCAGCGAATAATTTCCGGCCTTGTCGAAAGCGCGTTTCGAAACTCCCCGGAAGTCGCGGATGCGCGGAATCGCAGTCGAGATCAGTCTGTCGAAAAATTCATACATCATGGCGCCACGTAACGTCACCCGGCAACCGATTTTATAGCCCTGACGCAAACGGAAATTCGACACCGACACCCTAGCCTTGGTAACCACCGCCGCCTGGCCGGCGATGACGGTCATCGTCTTGACCGCCTCGTCCAGTATTTTCGAATCGTCGATTGCCTTGCCAACACCCATATTGAGGCAAATTTTCTCCAGTTTGGGAAGGTCATGCGGATTGCTTCGCCCAAAATCGCCCTGCATGGCCGGCAATACCACCTTCCGGTATTTCTCCAACAGACGAATGTTCATCTTCCCCTATCCTTTGCAAGCGGCGATTTCCGACCGATGCTTCAGATGCGCTTTCCAATTCCGGCGGCACCGCCCCAAAGCTAACCCCGCTCCAGAATATCGGCGCCGCATTTTTTGCAAACCCGCGTACGCCTGGTCTTGATCTTCCCCGCCACGCGCTCCTGCTTTTCCAGGCGGATACCGACGCGGGTAGCTTCGTCACATTTCGGACAGACCAGCGTCAGGTTCGAAAGCGGAACGAACGCTTCCTTTTCGATGCGCCCGCCGCCCGGCTTCGCCGGATCCTTTGACACCGGCAGATGGCGGTAAACCATGTTCACGCCCTGGACCTTGGCCAAATTTCTGGTGCGCTCGATTTCCAGCACTTTGCCGCGCTTGCCGCGATCCTGACCGGAGTCGGAGGCAATCCTGCCGCCTTCCGAACCAGCCGTGACCTGGACGATATCGTTTCTACGGATGCGGGTCTTGATAATTTTCATGTATCAGCCTTTTTGCCTTGTGCCGCCGGAGAGTCAAACCACTTCCGGGGCCAGAGAGACAATCTTCATGAAATTGGCCTGGCGCAATTCCCGGGCCACGGGACCGAAAATGCGGGTTCCGCGGGGATTCTTCTCGGCGTCCACCAGGACCACGGCGTTGGAATCAAAGCGAATGGAAGTTCCGTCCGGCCGCTTGACCGCCTTCCTGGTCCGAACCACCACTCCCTTGGCCACGGTCCCCGGTTTCACATCGCCGCCCGGCACGGCTTTCTTGACAGTCACCACGACAATGTCGCCAAGCGAAGCGTAACGACGACGGGTGGACCCGAGCACCTTTATGCACATGGCCTGTTTGGCGCCGGTGTTGTCGGCCACGTCCAACATGGTCTGCATTTGAATCACGACAATAGCCTCCAACCGCCGTCCGGACGCGTAAAACGACCCGGCTGGCATAATCTGCGATCAGCTTATCCGATCCGCTTCAGTATCTTGACCAAGCGCCAGTTCTTGGTCTTGGACAATTTGCGCGTTTCCATAATCGAAACCGTGTCGCCCGGCCTTGCCTCGCCCGATTCGTCGTGGACGGCGTATTTCCTGGTGCGGCGCACGCGTTTCTCGTATTTCGGATGCTTAAATTCCCGCGTCACCGCGACCCGAATCGTTTTGGCGCCGCTTGTCGCTTCGACTGCCCCGACAAGGGAACGGCGGTTGCTGCGCTTCCGGACCGGCGCAACCCCGACGGTTTCCTCGCTCATGCCTTCATCCTTTCCGCCAACGCCGCCTTTTCGCCAAGAACCGTCAAAATGCGGGCGATTTCTTTTCGTATTTCCCTGACGCGATGGGGGCGTACATCCTCGCCCAGCGCCACCTTGCACCGCAGTTCAAGGAGCTCGCGCCGCAATTTCCCGACTTCGGCCGACAAAACGGCGGGGGCCATGGAACGCATCTCGACAACCTTCATAGCGCGTGCCTCCTGCTGGCGAAACAGGTCTTGACCGGCAGTTTGTAAGCCTGCCGCTTGAAAGCCTCGCGCGCCAAGGTCTCGGAAACGCCTCCGAGTTCGAAAAGAACGGTGCCCGGCCGCACCGCAGCATACCAATGATCCACTTCGCCCTTCCCCTTGCCCATGCGGGTCTCGGCCGGCCTGGAACTTGCCGATTTGTGCGGAAAGACGCGTATCCACATCTTGCCCTGACCGCCCACCAGCCGGTTGGCGGCAACGCGGGCCGCTTCAATCTGCTGCGAGGTGATCTTGCCGGCTTCCATGGATTGTATGCCAAAGTCGCCAAAGGCGACGAAATTGCCGGATGTGGCCTTGCCGCGAATACGACCTCGCTGGAATTTGCGCGAGTGCTTGAGACGCTTTGGCATCAATGCCATCTGTGATCCCCTTCACAATCCGCCGGGCCCGAAAGGCGGCCAGGCGATCGAAACCCGCAATTCACCTTCGCGCGGACGGCGCCGGACCATCCTCGGAAATCTCCTCCCCGACGTCGCCCTTGTACAGCCACACCTTGATGCCGATATTGCCCATCAGGGTATGTGCCTCGGCAAAACCGTAGTCGATAACGGCCCTGAGCTTCTGGAGCGGAAGGTTGCCAACCGTGTACCCGTCGGCGCGGGCAATCTCAGCCCCGCCAAGCCGGCCGGAGCACCGCACCTTGATCCCGTACACTCCCGCCTGGACGGAGGTTTCGACAGATTTTTTCATGGCGCGGCGATAGGCGACGCGCTTTTCGATCTGCTCGGCGATCCCTTCGGCGACAAGCTGGGCATTGAGCTCCGGGCGGGTGATTTCCTTGATCTTCACCGAAACCTTGGACTGAATAAGCCTCTCCAGCGCCAGCCGGAGATGATCGACCTCGGTCCCCCTCCGGCCAATGACCACTCCCGGACGTGCGGTGTTGATGATGACCTCCACCTCGTCGTCGGTCCGCTCGATCTCGGTCTTGGCTATGGCCGCGAAGGAAAGCGTCTTCTTGAGATAGGCGCGGATGGTGTGATCCTCGACCAGATAGCGGCCGAAGTTCTTCTTGTCGGCATACCAGCGCGAATCCCAGTCGCGCGTAACGCCCGTTCGAAACCCGATGGGATGAACCTTCTGGCCCACATGAATCTCCCGGAATAAACGTCCAAAATCACCAATAGTTCAATAGCTTACGCCTATTTCAACGCAGATATGGCTGCGTCGGCGCTGATACGACGCCGCCCCGCCCCGCGATCGCGGGCGGAAACGCTTCAGGGCAAATCCAACGTCCACCCACGCCCGTTCGATATAAAATTTGCCCGTTTCGCCCTGATCCTCGGCATTCGCCTGGGCCGAACGCACCACCTTCTCGATCAGCCTGGCGGCCCGGTGAGGCCTGTAGCGGAGAATGTCGAGCGCTTCGTTCACTGGGCGTCCGCGTATAAGGTCCATGACCAGGCGGGCGTTGTAGGTCTTGATCGGCGCATGCTTGTGCTTGGCGACATAACCCATTGTGCAATCCTCGCTATCCCCGCGGCTGAATCGCGCGGCAGGATTCATTTGTTCTTGTTGTGACTGTGGTAGTTCCTGGTCATGGCGAATTCGCCGAGCTTATGGCCGACCATGCCCTCGGTCACAAAGACGGCGGTGAACTTGTTCCCCGTGTGGATAGAGAAGTTATGGCCGACGAATTCGGGAACAATCATGCAGGCGCGGGCCCAGGTTCTGATGGCGTCGCGCACACCCGATTTCTTCTGTTTCATCACCTTTTCCAGGACGTTCAGATCCACATAAGGACCTTTTTTCTTGGACCGACCCATCATTTCTCTCCAAACATGCGCATCATCCCGCCCGCCGCCGCCCGGAATCCGTCCGCAAACGCCAGCCGGCCGTCATTTCTTTCTTCTGGAAATTATCATGCCGTTGGTTCCCGCCCGGGGATTCCTGGTCTTGCCGCCGCGGGCATAGATGCCGCTGGGGCTCGAGAACTGATGGCCGCCGGCATGGCGTCCCTCTCCGCCGCCCAAGGGATGGTCAACCGGATTCATGGTGCTGCCGCGAACGGTCGGACGCCAGCCCATATGCCGCTTACGGCCGGCCTTGCCAATGGAAACCATGCCATGATCCAAATTGCCGACCGTTCCAATGGTTGCCCGGCAACGCTTGTCGACCCGCCGCATCTCGCCGGAAGGCATCTGGATAATGGCATGGCTGCCATCCCTGGCCTGGAGGGTTATCTGCATGCCGGCCGCACGGGCAAGCTTGCCGCCTTGCCCAGGAGTCAGCTCGACATTATGGACGGTAAGGCCAAGGGGGATGTTTTCCAAGGGAATGCAATTGCCAATCTCCGGTTCGGCGCGCGGGCCGCTCATCACATGCCGGCCGACTTCAAGTCCCAGCGGAGCGAGAATATACCGTTTTTCCCCATCGGCGTAATGAAGAAGGGCGATATTGGCGGATCGGTTGGGATCGTACTCGATGGCGACAACCTTGGCGGTTACGCCGTCCTTATCGTTCCGCTTGAAATCAACCAGGCGATAGCGGCGCTTGGCGCCGCCACCGCGATGCCGGGTGGTGATCAGGCCACGGTGGTTGCGGCCCCCTCCGGCCTTCAATTTGACAGTCAGCTTCTTTTCTGGAATGTCCCTGGTGATTTCCGCGTAATCCAGCATCGTCATATGCCGGGTTCCCGGAGTCATCGGACGCATTTTCTTGATGCCCATGCCGGTTCTCTCTTTCAGCCAACCGCCGCAATCAGCGCAACACTTCTATGCCGTCACCCTCGGCCAGTTTCACGATGGCCTTCTTCCAGGACGGAGTGAAGCCGGCAATCCTGCCCATGCGTCTTTTCTTGCCCTTCACATTGACGACGCGGATGGATTCCACCCTGACATTCCAAATCCGCGCCACCGCCTCGCGAATATCCGTTTTGGTGGCCTCGCGAGCCACCTTGAAGACATAGGTATTGTGTTCTTGCACCAAATCGGTAGTTTTCTCCGAAACATGCGGCGCGGCAACCACCCGGAAAGGCTCCATGACAGCCTTGGGAACGCGCCTCCTGGCCAACACCGAACGCTTCATTGCTTGCTCACCTCCCTGACAAGACCCTCCAGCGCGTCTTTGGTGAATACCAGACGTTTGCGCCGGAGAACAGAATAAGCGTTGAGATCGGAAAGTACGGAAAGATCGGCGTTGGGAATGTTGCGACAGGATTTCAGAATGTTTTCGTTGTACCGGGATATCACCATCAGACAGCTTGAATCGGCCTTGAGATTTTTGAGGGTTGATGCCATTTCCTTGGTTTTTGGGGCTGAAAGGGACAATTCCCCCAAAATCGTCACCTCCCCGTCGCGGAATTTGCCGAGCAGCGCCGACTTCAAGGCCAGGCGCCTGGCCTGTCTCGGCATGGCAAGCGAAAAGTCGCGGGGGCGCGGCCCAAAAGCCGTGGCGCCGCCGCGACTACCGAAACGGCGGACCCGGCCCATGCGCGCACGACCGGTTCCCTTTTGCTTGAAAGGTTTGGCCGACTTGCCGACAACCTCCCGGATGTTTTTGGTCTTCGCCGTCCCCTGCCGGAAATTCGCCTCATACATGACGATTGCGGCCTGCAACAATTTATAGTTGACGAATCTGCCAAGGCAGGATTCGTCAAAATCGACTTCTCCCGTCTCCCTGCCTTGACTGTCAAAAACGGAAAGCTTCATCGCATCGTCCTCTCGTTGCCGATGAAAACCTGTCTTTCCGGAATCCGGAAAGACCATCGGGCGACAAATAAAAACCCTCTCGCGCGGAAAAGCTTTCCGCAGCAGGCGGCAAAGGCTTTTAACCTGATTTTTCTTCCCAGGCGGGAAAAATGCCGCCCTTCCAGACGATCATTTTCCGCTCGCAAAGCGCATGGCATCATTGAAACCGCGGCGGCTACTCTGGATCGCCATATTCGTTCACCACACGAAAACGCTCTCCAGAATCCGAGACAGCGCGGGATTCCATGCCCTTTCCAGGGTAATTTAGTTATTATGTTAAAATCGCTTTTGCTGTCAAATTATTTTTTTATTTCTTCGTATTTTTTCCCGAAAAGAAATGTTTCTCCCATTCCTCCCCGGCGAAACGATCAGTCATTCCCGCCACATAATCGGCTGCGGCGCGGTACGCGCCGTCCCTGGCGGCGATGGCCCGGTATTCTTCGGGAAGCGTACCCGGATCGCCGGCATAACGGCTGAACAGCTGGCGCAGCTTGTCCCGAGCCGCTTCCATAATGGCAGTCACTTCGGGATGGCGGTACAAATTGCGGAAGAGGAAATCCTGCAGGCTTTTCCGCTGCTCCTCCGCCTTTTGGGAAAAAGCCACCGCCCCCTCCCCGGCCGCACGTACCATCGCCGGAGAATCCAATTCCAGCCTGATGATGTTTTGCTCCGTCGTTTCCAGCAGATCCGTGACCAGCAGGTTGATAAGCCGCCGTACCCCTTCGGCACGGCGGAGCGAGGGAGGAAAATTCGAAAAATCGACCTGGCTGGCGACGCGCCGCCACAAGGCTTCTTCCGCCAGCGCCTCGAACTCCAACATGCCGCTGAAAAGGCCATCGTCAATGTCATGGGCGAGATAGGCGATGTCGTCGGCGGCGATGCCGGCCGCCACTTCCAGAAGGGGGGCGTCGCCGGGCGGAAATTCATCCTGCGTTCCGGCCACGATCGGACCGCCGTGGCGGACAAACGCCTCGCGCACTTCGTAGCAGAGGTTCAAGCCGTCGAAGGCGGCATACCGCTTTTCCAGAATGTCAACCACACGCAGTCCCTGACGGTTATGGTTGAATCCGCCTTTCCCGACCAGGATCTCGTCCAGTTCGCGTTCGCCGGCATGGCCGAAAGGGGTATGCCCGAGATCATGCGAAAGGGCGGCGGCCTCGGCCAAATCCTCGTTGAGGCGAAGGCCGCGGGCGATGGAACGGGCCAACTGGGCCACCTCCAAGGTATGGGTAAGCCGGGTGCGGTAGTTGTCGCCTTCGCCGTTGACAAACACTTGCGTCTTGTATTCGAGCCGGCGGAAAGCGGCGGAATGAATGATCCGATCGCGATCCCGTTCGAACTGGCCGCGCCTCGGGTGATCGGGTTCGGGATGCCGCCTACCCCGGCTGTACGCCGCCCGTTGCGCGGCCGGAAGCATGGAATCGGAAAGCGGCACAAGCAATTCGGAATCGTTCTGATCGCACCTCATCAGCCGCCGTTCAGTTTCCATTGGAGCGACGAATCGCGCGCAATCACCTTGTCGGCCAGGCGGCGACGGTAATTCCTGAGCATTTCCGTCAGAGCGGAATCGTTGAGCGCGAGAATGGCTATGGCTGTCAGGGCGGCGTTTTCCGCCCCGCCCCTGCCGGCCGACATGACAGCCACCGGAATGCCGCCCGGCATCTGGACCATTGACAACAGGCTGTCCAGGCCGTTCATGGGCGGAAGGGATATGGGAATTCCTATCACCGGCAGGATCGTGTGGGCGGCAATGACGCCGGGCAGATGCGCGGCTCCGCCGGCGGCGGCGATGATCACCTTCAGCCCCCTGCTTTCCGCCAGTTTCGCGAATTCAACGGTCTGATCCGGGGTTCGATGGGCCGAGAGCACCCGCATTTCGATGTCGATGCCGAATTCCTTGAAGATTTCCAGGGCAGGCTCGATTTTCTGGTAATCCGAATAACTGCCCATGATCAATGCGATTTGCGGATGCAACCGTCCATCCTCCTTTTGCCGGCAACGAGAAAATGCTGAAATGATTCGGCGGCATGATATAATCTTCGGCCGCGAAAGTCAACCGTCATTGTCCGCCCGAGATGGGGATAGGTACGAGGACGGAAAGGCGAAAGAAGAAAGTGTGTGTGTGGGGGGGGGGGATGGACCTATTTTTTCGAGATTGTCCCGGACAAACCGACATTCCGGCGGTGCGCGGGCTGCTTGCCGGCACCGGTTTTTTCCGGGCGGACGAAATGGATGTGGCGACCGAACTGGTTGCGGAACGACTTGCAAAAGGCTCGGCTTCCGGGTATTATTTTTATTTCGCGGAAGAAGACGGCGAGTTGGCGGGGTATGTCTGCTTCGGCCCAATCCCCTGCGCCATTGGATCATTCGATCTCTATTGGGTGGCGGTGGACAAGCGGCGGCAAGGCCGGGGACTCGGATTGCGGCTGGTGGAGAAGTGCGAGGAATCGGCAAGGAACATGGGCGGCCGGCGGGTTTTTATTGAAACCTCCGGGAAGCCGCAGTATCTTCCCACCCGGCGCTTTTACCGGCGGGCCGGCTATGTCGAAGCCGCCAGGCTGAAGGATTTTTATGGCCAGGGGGACGACAAGATCGTTTATCGGAAGGATTTCCATCTATAAGGAATAGCGACATGGACGGCGACATCACGGAAGCGGCGGCATTGCGCTACGGTTCGGGGCAGGAAATGGAATTGCCGGTCATCACCGGCAGCGAGGATGAAAAGGCGGTCGACATAGAAAGGCTCCGTTCCACCGCCGGCCTGGTGACGCTGGACGAAGGCTTCGCCAATACCGCCTCCTGCCGCAGCGCCATCACCTACCTGGACGGCGAAAAAGGCATTCTCCGCTATCGCGGCTACCCCATTGAGGATTTAGCCGAGAAAAGCCGCTTCGTGGAAGTTGCCTATCTTTTAATGTACGGCGATCTTCCGACAGCCATACAGCTTGACGATTTTTCCGCGATCCTCAACAGTTCCTCGCTCATCCACGAGGATATGCGACATTTTTTCCTGGCGTTCCCCAACAACGCCCATCCGATGAGCATCCTCACCACCATGGTGGCATCCCTTTCCGCCTTTTACCCGGTGCCGGAAAATCCGAACGACGAGGAGGAGGCGCAAATCATCGCCAATCTGGTGTCGCAGGTGAGGACCATCGCCGCCTTTTCCTTCAAGAAGTTCATCGGCGAACCTGTGGTCTATCCCTCGTACAAATTGCGCTTTGTCGAGAATTTCCTCAATATGATGTTTTCCTCCCCGGTCAGCTCCTACGAACAGGATCCGGACATCGTGAAGGCGGTGGAGACTTTCCTGATCGTTCACGCCGATCATGAGCAGAACTGTTCCACCGCCGCGGTCCGGATTGCCGGCTCCAGCCTGGCGAATGTCTACGCGGTCATTTCCGCAGGTATATCCGCCCTGTGGGGGCGGCGCCACGGCGGAGCCAACCAGGCGGTGATCACCATGCTCCGGTCCATCCAGGAAGCCGGAGACGACGGCCGCCAGTTTATCGAGTCGGCCAAAAACAAAAAAGCGCGTCTCATGGGTTTCGGACATCGCGTGTACAAGACTTTCGATCCCCGGGCGATAATCATGAAGAAGCTCTGCCACCGGATACTCGGGAAGCCCGGCATGACCGACCCCATGTTCGAGATCGCCATGCGCCTGGAAGAGGCGGCGCTGTCGGACGACTATTTCCTTTCCCGGAACCTTTATCCGAATGTCGATTTCTACTCCGGCCTGATTCTGAAAGCGGCCGGCATCCCTTTCGACATGTTCACGGTTCTTTTCGCCATCGGCCGCACCCCGGGATGGCTGGCCCATTGGCGGGAGATGCGCCACAGCGAGAACAGCCGCATCGCCCGGCCCCGGCAGATCTACGTGGGTCCGCTCAAGCGCTCCTACATTCCGGTGAACCTGCGGGAAAAGCACAGCGTCGGCGTCATGCGGCGCTCCCGCACCAAAATCGTCGTTTCGAAATACCCGGAGATGGCGGATCCGAGCGGCGAAATGCCGGAGATGGGATAGGAAGGCGCGGCTGGACCAAACGGCTATCGCCGAATGCCCATGTCACCCGCCCTTTCCCCCGTTGTACACAACTATTTTATGTTTTGGCAGGTGCCGCCTCCTCTCGTAACAGCGCATTCTCGTCTCGTAATGACGCACTCTCCCGTGCAAGTGCCTCAATACGCTTCAGCGAAGATTGTGGTAAAGATTCAGCGTCGAAATGTAACGGTCTATCGCACATGGTGTCATCAGATTACGGAATTGCTCGGCAAATGTCAACTCCTAACGGAAAAAATATCGTGTCATAGGCAAAATTCAATAGATGTGAACGGTTACCAGGCGGATCAAACAGTATCTGAAAATCAAGGTGTTTTACGGCTACCCGGAAAATGCCGTGAAAACACAAATCTGGATCGTCGTGGCGGTTTGCTGTCTGTTAGCCATCATCCGGAAGGAAGTGGAGCGCGGACGGAGAAATGCACGAAATCCAGGAAATTTTGAGCGCCTCCATTTTTCAAAAAATGCCTATTTTAGTCGTCCCTGAAAAAGGGCTGCCAGCCGGCGAAATCACCGGAAAATTGGGGGAAATCGGCAAAACTTCGGTAAAAATGGCCATACTATTTTGCAAGATTTTGGATTCCTGTCCAGGAAAGCTTGCAAACTGAAGCCGAGGAAAAACTTGATCCGACCAGCGTAGCCCTTCTTGGATGCGGCTGGCCGCTCTTGAAGAGGGCGGAGAGGCAA
>JAITKH010000429.1 GCA_031278535.1 Planctomycetota bacterium
GATCGCGGGTCTCGTCGGCGCGGCGGAGCATTTTTTCGATCCGGCGGATTAAACGGTAGATGCCGATGAATACGGCTGTCATGCCCAGAACAAGGAGGACGGCGGCCATGCCGTAACTATCCATTCCGAAAGGCTGGCTGTCCGGAAAGAAGACGCCGAGCGTGATGAACATGGCCCCGATGAACAGGACGAACAGGCCGAAAGTGATGAGAAATACCCAGCGCTTGATATGCATCCCGAACCGAAGCCAACGCCAACCTGCCATGGGGGTGGAGTCCCTCCTTTCAGACGTCGTACGGCATTTCCCGGGATAAGGCTATTCCTCGTTGTCGGAATCGTCGAAAAAATCGGTGATTTGTTCCCGGCTCGTCGCTTTCAGAAGGCAGTTGCGGAATTCCCGATTGCGAAACTTGCGGATGATATAGGCCAGGGCCTCGAGGTGGCGGGTGGTACTGTCACGGCTCGAAACGAGCATGATAAGGAGATGCACCGGCATGCCATCGGGGGAGTCGAAGTCAATGCCTTCGCGGCTGCGCCCAAACACTCCGATCAGGCCCCGAACGCCCGGGTGTCTGGCATGGGGTATGGCCATGCCCAGGCCGTCTCCAAGCGCGGTACTTTGCAGTTCCTCGCGACAAAACAGGGCGGCGAGGATGCCTTCCCGGAGATCGGGGCTCACGATGCCGCTCGTGAACAGGGTTTCGGCCAACTCCCATACGGCTTCGGCCTTGTTGGAAGCCGCAAGATCGCTCACGATGCGTTCGGGCGCCAGAAAATCCTTGAAAAACATCGGAACCTCCCGTTCCCGGCCTATTCGTTATGCTGTTTGGTGCGGCGTCGGACGGAGTCCCGCTCCTTGCCCTTTCTCAACTGCCTTTCCGCCTTGTCCACGGCAATGTCCACCGCCGCCTGGATGGTGCCGCCGGAAGCCTCGACAACCAGCGAATCATGGTTGTCCACGCGAATGATAAGTTCACAGGAGACGCTGCGCTCCTCCGCCTTGATCACGGCATCCAGGCTTTGGGCCTTAAGATTGAATTTTTCCAGCTTCAACAATTTCTCCCGTATCGTTTCGCGAACGTCGGGGAGAATTTCGATTTTTTTGGCGACAATCTGGATGTTCATCCGTTTCCCTTCTCGCAATGTCGAAATTATGGGCCGCAGGCGCGGCCTGGTGGTCTGAAAAGAACAACCCTCTGGATGCGAAGTCCGTTCGCTCTGAAATCGACTTCCTCTGCCGGAGGGGGATGCACTTCCCCTCGGGCTGTTGCCGGATGAACCGGGGGCAC
The DNA here is from genome assembly GCA_031278535.1 of Planctomycetota bacterium. Classification (GTDB taxonomy): domain Bacteria; phylum Planctomycetota; class SZUA-567; order SZUA-567; family SZUA-567; genus JAJBSZ01. The sequence goes on from JAITKH010000429.1 coordinate 1,290, forward strand.
TCCCCGCGAAGTCTCAATCAAAGATCGCAACTCCACGGATCGCTACAGGATATCCAACTCCAGGAATTTGCCTCCACCAATGGTTTCAAACAGCCAGCCGATATCCGGCGTAGCCCGAATCACGACTGTTTTATTCAGCTTCGCGGCCTTGAGGAGCATATCGCTCAAGGGTCCAAAATAGACGGAAGACATGAAATCGACATCCATGAGATCCACTTCTATTCGGTTCCAGCGGGAAGAAATCAGCTTGGCGCAGGCATCCTCGAATTCACCCAGGTATTCCCAATACATGCTGCCGCTTGTCCGGAGAACGTTTCCGGCCAGGGCGAATCTACGTTCCCGTACAGAACGAACCGCCTTTCTCGGCGTCTTCGGCATTTTCCCGTCTCCACTTGGCCCTCCCCGGCGGTGCCCGCTACTTTTTCTTGTCGTCCGAACCCGTTCCATTTTTTCCGGGGCGGACAATAGTCGGGGCGTCGGCAGGCGCCTCCTCCATAGCCTTGATAAAAGCCCCGAATCGGTCGCGATTGGCGGGGTCGGCGTCTAATAAAAGAAAGTGCGCGGCGCGAATTTGCCTTTGCCTTGCGTACGGATCGTCGGTCGGCCGGATTATCGTGGTTTTCCCGGCGGGAACGGGAAATTCGCCTTCATGCACCGTTACCAGATGGACGACGCCGAGCATTTTGAGAAGCCGGTGGTTTTCCGGCGAAACATTCACCAGGCAAAAAAAACCCTGCCTGCCCCTGATTTGGTTCGAGATGCCGATGAAGGTGCCCATAAAGGTCGAGTCCATGCCGGCGCAGCCATGGAGGTCGACGATGAAATTGACGAAACCAGCCTGAATCTCCGCTTCGGCGAAAGACTGGAACGCCGGCGCAAGATGCATGTTTCCTAAGCCGAACACCTCGACCCGGATCGCCTCGTTCGCCCGCGAGACCCTGAGGAAATCGCCGGAAATTGAAACCGTTTCGCCTCCTTCCGGACAGGCGCCCGTCTTTGATGCCTGCCTGGTACCCGGACGGGAAAGCTTGCCCATGGCTCAATTCCCCCTTATGCGCCACTCGCCCATTATAGTTATTTCCAAAGGCGCTGTAAAGCGCGAAAACACGTCCCGCCGCCCGGAACCGCAGGAACGCGAACGACTGGTCCATTCCCGCCGGAAGATTCCGCCGAACAAGTGAAAAAGGGTGTTACCCCTCTGCGGCGAACACAATCATGGTTGAGGTAAGATTCACCAAGCCAACAAAAATTTCGCCATAGGAAGCGAAGCCGGCACAGGGAAAGTCGGAAAAAAGTGCGCCGAAAGCCTTCTCCTGGCCGTTCTGCCGGATGATGAGATCGCGATGGGCACAGTTGACATTGACGACGGCGGCGATGCCGCCAAACTCACGTCGCCTGGCTTCAAGGACGGCTGCGGTGTCGGGCATGAGATCGCGCACCCTGGCAATATGGTAGCCCAAACCCTCAATGGGCGAGCAGAAGAGCCGCAGGCCGGTCTCCTCCGGGGCGGCGATGTCCCGGACGAAGGGTTCGCCATCAAGAATGAGGCAAAGCGGATTTTCGGCAAATACGGCGGGGGTAAGCCGATCAGCGGCGATGCCGATGGTTTCGGAATAAACGTCGAGGGCCGGACGCCCATCCAGCTCGAAAACGACGCGCCGGACGGGATCGACCCTGGTGGCTATCCGGGCCGGACCGGCAGGGGAGACGCTTTGCGTCTTCACCACGGCGAAGCGCCGGCGCGGCCGCATGATGGCAAGGACGACGCCGTTCTCCAGAACCTCGCCGCCGTGCCAGACAAACGTCTTGGCGAACCGCCAGTCGTCGGCGGCGCAACCGCCGGTAAAGAGGACGTCGGTCAGTTCGCCAATCCGTTCCGTCACCCTCTCCGTGGCGTTGGCCAGACCGTCGACAAGGGCAAGGCCAAAATGGCGCCGATGATCCAGCGTATCCATGCGGGCGCCCAGACGCCTTTCCAGTCTGGAAAAGGCCTTGTTGACGGCCAGTGCGTCGGCGTCAATCCCGGAAACGGCCTCAATCGCCACGTTCTCGAAAACCTCGGGGGAAAAGGCGATTGCCGAAACCGCGTTCTTGAGCAACACGCCCCTTGCCACCTCTCCGGCGCTGGAGCATCCGAATGTCCGGGCAGAAGGAAAGGCATCCTGCATCCCGGCGGCCAGCGTTTCCGGATCGTACCGTTCGGAGGCGGCAAAAAAGAGCAGGATTGCCGCAGGAAAACCGGTGAAAGCCCGCCGCATTTCGAGAACCGCTTCGCGGGCGTTGGCCACAACGTCGGAACCTTCAACGATGGCGTGGGCTGAAAAAAAATCCATGAAACACCTCCGAGCAGGTTCACGGCGCGGTTCGGCGACACCGTCATTCGTTTTTCGAACGCCCAACCTATATGGGAAAGGCGCCGGCCGTCAAGGCAAAACATTCGCGAAGGCTGAAACTGCATCGTTCTCCGCGCCTGACCGCGTAAGAAAACCGCGAGAATTCCATAGACTTCATTGTTGCCAGATCATGTTTTTCTTGCCTCGGGAAAGACAACGGGGATAATAGTGATCCAAAAAGATTAAACTTGCGGATGCCGAAGTCCGCTGCTCTGGAATCGGCCGCCAATGCCGAAAGGGAATTCGCTTCCCCGGAAACGTTCCCGGATGGACCGGGGGTGACAAGCGCGCGTAACGTGTCGTGACAGGGGAGAATGCCGCGATTTCCGGCCTCGGCCGGTTTCGCTTTTCAATCGTCCATGGACGGGATGGGAAACAATGCTGGCCTCCGAACGCAGGGCCCTGCTGAAAAACAGCAACAAGCCGGTCAACATCAAATACCACAACCAAAAACTAATCCTCTCCCTCCTTCGGAAGGCGGATACGCTTTCGATAGCGGAATTGTCGAAAAAGGCGAAACTGAGCAAGACCACCATTGCCAAGGTGATAGGCGAATTCATGGCCAAGGGGCTGGTTCTGAACGCCGGCAAGGGGGAATCCACCGACGTCGGAGGCAAAAAACCGGAGATGTTTTCCTTCAACGCCTCCTTTTCCCATGTGGCGGCGCTGGCGGTTCGCAAGGACGAAATGCTCGGAGCCATAACCGATCTGCGCGGCAAGCCCCTGTGCCATCGGGAAATGCCTTGCGGCCCGCGCGTCGCCTACGAGGCGGCGCTGGGCCAGATGGCCGGCATGTTCCACAACCTCCTCGCCGATTCGGGCCTTAGTCCCAACAATTTGTTCGGCATCGTGTTGGGATGCGAAGGCGTGGTGGATGTGGAACGGAACCTTGTCCGCTACACACTCCAGCACGACTGGGGGCGCAATCTCGATATCGCCGCCGATCTCCAGGCCCATATCCGCCTTCCCATCCCCATCCGAATGGACAACAACGTCCGCCTTTCCGGCTACGCCTATCTCGAGGCGGAGCAGTACGGAGTGATGGTGGTAATCAGTTCGGGCCGTTCCACCGGCGGTTGCGTCGTTGAGGCAAGGGAATTGATCCACGGCGACAACGGTTTTGTCGGCGAATTGGGCCACGTCATTGTTGAACCAAGTTCCAAAATACGCTGCCGCTGCGGCACCCGGGGGTGTTTCGAAGCCATGGTGTCCCCCGACTTGATCCTTGCCGAAGCCCGCAAACAAGCGGGCCGGCACCCCGATTCCCCATTCCGCCGGAGAACACTGGAGAAAAAATTCGCCATCGGGGACGTCTTTTCCGCTGCGGACGCCGGCGACGCTTTCGCCCGTCTTCTTTTGGACAAAGTCATAAATTATTTTGTTATTCTGATACATAACATAGTATTACTCAGGGATCCCGGCAAAATCATCATCCAGGGCCTCTATGCCGAAGCCGGTGACTATTTTTTCGCGTCCATTCGAGAGCGCCTGCGCTCCCTGCCGTTTTACAAGACCCCGCACGCCCCGCCGATAATCCGCGCCGCGATGGGACCGGAAGATCCTCTGCTCCTGGGCGCGGCCCGCTTCGGCGCGGACGAGTTTCTGCGCGGCAATCACTTGTACGACTGACGGAAGTCCTCTTCCTCACCTGCGGTGGCGGGCCGTTTTCCGGCGGTTTTTTTCCCGCGGCGAAGGGATTGGGGCAGGGGAAAAATCCGGCAACTCCCCGGTCAGGTTGACGATGGTCATGGAAAGGCGGTTGACTTTGCCGTCCGCCAGGTGCGGTAGGCAATCGATCCGGAGCCAGAGGCGGCGGCGATCCGGTTTCTCAATCGAAATGACGGCGGAACGGGCGGCGCGTACCTTTCTGGCAAGCACATGTGGCCATTGGTTATCGGCAAGCGGCTTGCGGCTTGCCGAGTGGGCGGCGAAGGAAGCGCGATTGCCTTCAAGGGCGTCGCGGAGAGTGGCGGGCGACTCGTACCCGAAAAGGGCGAGGGCCAAGCCATTGGAAAAAACCAGGTTCCCGGCGGAATCGAAAACAAGAACCCCGCAAGGAAGCTCTTCCCACAAGGCGGGAACGGGCAGGACATCCACCGCCTCCGGCTCTTCGGGCGGCGTTTCATCTGCCGCCCCGGCGGCGATTCCCGCCAGGATGTCGCCGTTCCAGCCGGGTTCTCCGGCGCCGCTGTCCTCCGGCTCCATTGTCACAGGTTCCAAAATAAAGCGGCGGAGGGCGTGGCGGCCGGCCTTTTCCAACAGGGCGGTCACCCTTTCCTTCGCCTCTCCGGCGGCGAGCGGAAGCGACAGGTAATCGCCCGCCCCCGCCCGCAAGAAAGCCAGCGCCTGGGTCAGGCTGCGCCAGCGCGCCACCGCCAGGATGGGAATGTCCCCCGCCTCTCGAGACAGGACGGAAAAGCGGTCGCCTCCGGGTCCTCCGGCGATTTCGGCCGAGACGAAAATGGCATCGGGGGGATTGTCCCAATCCGGTTCCTCATCCGGCCCGAAGCGGAGAATGTCGGCCCAATCGGCGAAGGCCCTTCGATATTCGGCCAGAGATTCCCGCTCGGAATCGAT
>JAITKH010000435.1 GCA_031278535.1 Planctomycetota bacterium
CTTGCCGTCCGAACCGCGGGTCACGTAGTCCACCCCCCGCGGCGTCGCGAACAGCTCGCCCCGGGAAACGTCCATCGCGGCTTCCTCGCGGGGTCCGGTCACGAAGGAGGGATCGAGGAGCGGACCGTCCAGGTGGAGCAGCGTCGGCCCGCCGGCGGCGCGGCTGGCGAAGCCGTCCCGCACCATCCCCGCCGCCGCCGCCCGGTGCCGGCCGATTTGGGAAGACTGGTAGAGCGGCTCCCCGTCGTAATCGAGACCGAGCCAGCGCATGGCGTCGAGCAGGGTCCGGATGGCCTCCGGGGTTGAGCGGAGGGAATCGGTGTCCTCGATGCGGAGCAGGAAACTGCCGCCGTGCCTCCTGGCGAACAGCCAGTTGAAAATGGCGGCGCGGATGTTGCCGATATGGACGTTTCCGGTGGGGCTGGGCGCGAAGCGCACCCGCGGCGTGCCATTCATCTCTTCCTTTCCCCGTTATCTGACGCAGCGGTACACCACGGCGGGAGGCAGGTTCAGCCAGATCACGTCGCTGGTTTCCACGCTGGAGAAACGGCGCTTCAGATTCCGCCGGAAACGGCGCCCCGCCGGGAGCATCAGTCCCTGCAGATAGGCGAAGGTGACGAAGACGCCGCCGGGCGGCATGACCCGGATCATGGCGTCGAGAATCCGATCCTGCAGATCGTCGGGGAAAATGGCCCAGGGCAGGCCGGATATCACCCGGTCCAGCCGGTCCACCCCTTCCCGGTGGCAGCAGTCCTCCACCCGCGAGGCGCATTCCAGATGCAGGCGCAGGCCGGGAAACCGCCCGCGCAGCGCGGCGGCGAATTTCTCGTTCACTTCAATGGCGAAAAAGATCTGGCCTGGCGCCAGCGCCTTGACGATATGTTCGGTGAAGGCGCCGGTGCCGGGGCCGTATTCCGCCACTACCGAATCCGCCTGCAGTTCCGCGCATTGGATCATTCGCTCCGCCAGTACGCCGGAACTCGGGAATATCGCTCCGATGCTGCCGGGGCTGGTCAGGATCTGCCGAACGAAAAGCCTGGTCCTTCCGTCCACCATATTCCGGTTTTCCCTTCTATCGGTAGCGCGTGGGATCGGGAACACCGGCAAGGCGGAAGCCCTCCCGCCGGAAGCGGCAGGCGTCGCAGGCGCCGCAGGCCAAGCCTTCCGGCGGGAGGGGATCGTAACAACTCAGGGTGAGCGAATAGTCCACTCCAAGCCCGATTCCCAGCCGGACGATTGCCGCCTTGTCCAATTTCTGAAGGGGGGCGAGAATCCGGATGGGCCTCCCTTCCACGCCGCGCCGGGTGGCGAGATCGGCCATGGCCTGATAGGCGGCGACATATTCCGGGCGGCAATCGGGATAGCCTGAATAGTCAATCGAATTGACGCCGATGAACACCGCGTCCGCGTCCAGCACCTCGGCGAGGGCGAGGCCGTAAGACAAAAAGATGGTGTTCCTGGCCGGGACATAGGTCGGGGGGATGCCTTCCGGCTCGACATCTTTCGGCACGGCGATGTCGTTCCGGGTGAGGGCGGAGCCGCCGAAGGCGCCGAGGCCGATCGACGCGATCCGGTGATCGGTCCCGGCGGCCCGGGCGACGCGCCCGGCCGCTTCCAGCTCCAGGCTGTTCCTCTGCCCATAGTCGAAGGAAAGGCAGTGGCAGGCATAGCCTTCGGATTTGGCGATCGCGAGGATGGTGGCGGAATCAAGCCCCCCCGACAACAGAACCACGGCTCCTTTCGCCGGCATGGGCGCGTCTCCAGAACGTAAGCGTTCACAGGCCGAAAAAGCGGTTTTCAAGGATTTTTGAGCGTATATACCCAAACTAGAGCGGTTGCCGGTAAATCCAGGGTAAATGTTGACGGCAATTGCCCCTCCAATTGAAGGCTTCACCGAGAACCACTTCGGAATGGGTATAACTGTCCGAAGAAATCCGATTTTTAGCGAAATCTTGCGGTTTTTGAAAACAAATATGCAAAAAGCCGCACAAAACAATCTTTTTGACCCGTGACCGCTTCCCATTTCATTGCGGCTTCCCCGGAAACGCCTCCACGAACCGCACCGTTATGTCCGGGAATGAATTCACGAACTGAATTGTGAAATCCGGGAAGGCGTCAACCATCTGCCATTCGCCGCACCTGTCCGGAAACGCCTTGACCAGCTTCACCCGCAGGTCGGGAAAGGCGCTCACCTTCTGGACGCGCAAATCCGGGAAGGCCGTCACCTCCTTCACCCGGCCATGCAGGCGAATGCCCTTCGCGGTGCAGTCGGCGGCGGAGACCGGCCGGCCTATGGCCATAACCATGAGGAAGGGGAAAAACAGAAGAGCGGAAAAAGAAATTCCCATCTCGTTGTACCCCTTTGGGCCGCTTCAGCCGCGGAACGATAAAAACCCATTGTCGTGTTCCGGGAAAGGGCCGGAACGCGGACGAAAACAGTATTATCGCGGGAAATTCGGCGAATTCAAGCAAAAATCCGGACGAAAGGCGTCCGGCGCATGGACATGGGCTGTGATGCGGGCGGCCAACCGAAAGAATCTCCACAAGCCTGCCGGCGGACGAGGCTGAAAAAACGAAACGCTAAAAATCGTCTTCCTCATCAAGCGGGATAACCTTTGACGGCGCCAGTCCTCCTGTCTTGGCGGGCGGGCCGGAGAGCATCGCCACCGCGTTCGCGTTTCCTTTCCCCTTTTTTGCGAACGCGAGCTGCGGAATTTTCCCGTGTGTATGTTTCGCGGCATCCCTGGAAGCGCCCGATCCCTTGACAAGATGCGTTAACTCTCCAATCATTTCGTCGAACTGCGTCGTCTGCAACGCCAGTTCTCCGGCAGCCGAGGCGGATTCCGCCGCCGCCGCCGCCGCCGCTTGCGTCGCCTTGTCCATGTTCGAAATCACATTGTTGACCTGATCCACGTCCCGCGCCTGTTCGTTTACCGCATCGGCAATCTTTTTGATAAGAACGGAAATATGGTTCGAACCGCCCTCGATCTCCTTGAAGCTGTTGTCGAGTTCGACGGCAATGCCCGCGCCCCGTTCCACCCGTTCTATGGCCGTCTGGATGAGTTGGGTAGTGTCGCGGGCCGACTGCGCCGAGCGCCCGGCCAGATTTCGCACCTCGTCCGCGACTACGGCGAAGCCCTTGCCCGCCTCGCCCGCGCGAGCCGCCTCGACGGCCGCGTTCAACGCCAGCAGATTGGTCTGAAAGGCGATATCCTCAATGGTTTTGATGATGAGGCGAATTTGCTTCGCCGAATCGCTTATTTCCGACATGGCCTGCGACATGCCGTTAACGGCGCCGGAGCCGGCGGAGATCAGGCGGACGTTGTTTTGCGTGGTCTCGTTTGTCTTGTTGGCGTTGTCGGCGCTATGCTTGGTCATCGACGCCATCTGCGCAAGCCCGGAGGACGCCTGCCCAAGGCTTGCGACCTGTCGGCCCGTGTCGTCGGCAAGGCTTTGCGCCGCGCTGGAAACCCGTTCGGAGGCGGAGTACACGATGCGCGAACTGTTGTCCAGGCGTTCGATGACGTTCTGAAGCTGCCTGGCGATCCTCCTGACAACCGTCCACGTCAGGAAAATGCCGGCCGCCAAGCCAATCAGCGAGACGCCGACCATGGACCATTCGCTGCTCTGGGCAAGCCGGGCGGCGTGCGCGGTGGACGTGTCGGTCAGCTTCCGGATCCGGGCGACGAGGTCGTCCGTGTACGCGGTGAGTTCGTCCTGAATCTTTTTGCCTTCGGAGTCGTACAGGTTGCGGGCGCGGTTGTTGGAGTCCAGATTCACCAGCGGAATGATGCCGTCGACGATGGGATCGATGTCGGCGCGAATCGTTTCCAGCAAAGCCTGTGCATGTTCCCTTCCTCCGCCGGGCGGCGTGTTGGCCGCAATCGCTTCAAGGGTGGCGGCGAGGTCTTCCTTGATTTTCACCATCGCCGACTCCAAGGTCTTGATCATTGCGGAGTTGGTGTTCATGTTGTATTTGAGGAGTTCGAGACGGAAAAGCCCAACCTTCCCCCGCAATCCTTTGGCCTCGGCGCCCCAGCGGCCGGCGTCGGCGCCGCCGTTGCCAAGGATGGCGTCCGCCATGTCGTCGATTTTCTTCAGGAAGGTTCGCCAAATCGGGACGAGGCCGGTCGCGATGCGGTCCGCCTTGGCATTGGAGTTTCCGAGCGACAACTGGCAGACTTCGTTTGTGACCGTAACGAATTTCTCCCACATTTCCCGGATGCGCGTCACGTAGGTCCTCATTTCCTGCGTGAGGTTCGGCGGGAAATTGTTTTCGTACGCCGCGAGTTCCGCGTTCATGCCGGCTTCCAGCTGCCGCAAGGTTGTCGCGATGATTCGTTCCATCGTTTCTTCGTCGGTGGAATCAATGACGGCGGTCATGGCGACTTGCCGCTGGAGAATGATCTTCTCCATGCGGTTGAGCGCGTTGGAGCGTTTTGCGAGTTTGCCGAGTGCGGTGGCGTCCTCGGTTATGATGACAAGGCTGTACCATGCCATTCCCATCACAAACGCCGTGACAAAGACAAGGAGGGAAAAAATAAGGAAGATTTTTCTGGACATGGGCACGGAGCTTTTCCTCCTCCATTCATGAACACGAAAGCATTCAGAAAGAACTCTTCCGCGCATTAAACTTACATATTATAATAAAAAAAAATGTGGCATGTCAAGCAGACTTTGATAGCGTCCGGAATTTTGCGCACAATGTGAAGAGGAAGTCCTCGAGTTGGCCGATGTTTGGATTGTTG
>JAITKH010000005.1 GCA_031278535.1 Planctomycetota bacterium
CCCGGCCTGGTGATAATCCACGGCGAATACGCCGGGGCGGGCGACTATTTTCTGGAGCGTCTCCGCCGGAGGTTGTGGAAGCTCTCGCTCGTCCGCATGGACAAGGGAACGCCGGTCCGGTATTCCGCGGCCGGCCCGGCTCTTACGCTGATTGGGGCGGCCCAATACGCGGCCGACGCCTTTTTTGCCTCGGCCGAAATTTGAACCGGAAATGAAAAGCGGCGGCAGGCCGTTTTAACGGGCCCGCCGCCGCCATGACGGCACCGTTTCCGAGCCCGTTCACCCCCGGATCAGATGGTGCCGTCCCACGTCGAAACCTTGGTGCTTCGCATCTCGTCCTCGTCGAACCAATGGGCGGTGACGCACTTGGACTCCGTGTAGAAGCGGACGCCGTCCTTCCCGAGGCAGTGGAGATCGCCGAAAAAGGATTGCTTATGGCCGGCGAAGGGGAAGAAGCCGACCGGGACGGGAATGCCGACGTTGATGCCGACCATGCCCCCGTCGGTGTGGCGGACGAATTCACGGGCGTAGAAGCCGTTTTGGGTGTAGATGACCGAGCCGTTGGCGAAGGGGTTGTCGTTCATAAGCTTGAGGCCTTCGCGGAAATTCTCGCAGCGCTTGACGCAGAGGACGGGACCGAAGATTTCACGTTGTCCGACAGTCATTTCGGGAGTAACGTGATCGAGGATGGTCGGGCCGACGTAGAATCCTTTCTCGAAGCCCTTGACCACGCAGTCGCGGCCGTCCAGCACCAGTTTCGCGCCTTCCTGGACGCCCTTGGCGATCCAGTCGCAGACCGATTGCTTGTGGTCGGCCGAATAGACGGGGCCGAGATGCGTTTCCTTGTCGTAGGCAGGGCCCACCTTCATCTTCCTGCCCAGTTCCACAAGCTTGGCGACCAGCTTGTCGGCGATGGACTCCTCGACCATCGCGACCGGCAGGGCCATGCAGCGTTCGCCGGCGCAGCCGTACGTGGCATTGATGATGCCGGCGGCGGTGCGGTCGATCGGGGCGTCGGCCAGCACCAGGGCATGGTTTTTGGCTTCGGTCAGGCACTGGACGCGCTTGCCGGCGGCGGCGGCCTGGGCATAGATTTTGGAGCCGACCGAGGTGGATCCGACGAAGGAGACGCCTTTGACCAGGGGATTGGTTATGAGCTCGGGAATCGATTCGCGATCGCAGGAGACGATGTTCAGGACGCCTTCGGGAAGGCCGGCTTCGCGGTAGAGATCGATTGCCCGGAGAGAGGTCATGGGCGTGGCGCCGGCGACCTTGAGCACCATGGTGTTGCCGCAGGCGATACAGAGAGGGGCCATCCAGCCGAGGGGAATCATCAGGGGGAAGTTGAAGGGGGAGATGCCGACGAAGACGCCCAGCGGTTCCCGGTACAGGGTGGTGTCGTAGCCTCTCGACGCGTCCATGAGCGACTCGCCCAGCATCAGATTGCAGATGCCCGATGCGTGCTCGGTGGCTTCCTTGGCCTTGAGGATGTCGCCTTGGGATTCCGCCCAATTCTTGCCATGCTCCCTGGCACAAAGCATGGTGAGTTCGTCCATGTGCTTTTCGAGCAGGTCGCGCATCTTGAAGAGGACCTGGGCGCGCCGGATGGGAGGTGTGGACGACCAGCCAGGATAGGCCTTGTGCGCCGCCTCAATGGCGACTTTCACCTCGTCCGGGGTGCAGCGCGGGCATTTGGCCTGCAACTCTCCGGTCGACGGATTGTACACGTCGTAGAATTTGCCGGTCTTCGACTCCACATACTTGTTGTTAACATAATACTTGAGAACTTCCGTCATTGCCGCTCCCTCCAAGAAAACGTCCATCTTTCCGCCGCCGCCCGGGCGGCGCCGCTATGAATCAAGAATATTATCCCAATTCTCCGGAAAAGCCAGATATTTTTCCATAGGCAATTTTAAAAATGGAGGCGCCCGCCATTTCCCGGATTTCGTGCATTTCTCTATCGGTTCCGGATGATGGCCTGCCGATGCTGCTTGTACAATTCCGCGATGATCAATGCCGGCAGGGCATATTCGTTTGCGGAAGAATATGTAGACAATTTATCTTGCTTTTACTATATGCTTTGGTAGATTGAGTCCACACTTCCATCGGAGGACGATCTATGAGTCGCCAAAAATACGATACCGATGTAACCGATGCCGAATGGGCGATTTTCGAAAAAATGATTCTTGCCATGCGAAAATCTCCGAAAGGGCGTAAGGCTGGCGTTCCCCGAAGAGAGGTGATCAACGCCATTCTCTACCGCCTTCGGACAGGGTGCCAATGGCGAAACCTGCCCCATGGCTTCCCGGCGTGGGGCACCGTCTATAGAACCTATCGCCGCTGGATCCTTAATGGGTACTGGGAACGGATTCATGACGCCTTGTGCCGCAAGGCGCAAATACAAAACGAACGCGGCCAGGAAAACCCGGAGCGCCGATTACCGATTCGCAGAACGTGAAGGCGGACGCCTGGGCCGAGGACGCCGGGAGAAAGATCAAGGGCATCGAGAGCCACATTATTGTTGATGCCCTTGGATTCCTGAATGGCGACCATTCAGGACCATCGACGGGGCCATGTTGCTCTTGCTTCGGGCAAGAGACCGCTTGCCCCGCGCCAAGCCCATTTGGGCGGGCGGCGGCTGTGCCGGAAAACCCGTCTCTTCAGATTTGTCATGCCGCACGGGAACGGAACAACGCTCTTGCAACCTGATTACCGTCCGAGACCGTTCAGAAGTTGAAGGACATTGTTGCCGTTCATCTTCGAACTCTGCATGGTGCGGAGGTTGGCGTCCTCAAGCAGCTTGTTCCTGATAAACAGGCTGATTGCTTCTGCCATGTCGGTGTCGCGGATGCTGGACTCGGTCGCGGTGGTGTTTTCTATCGCCACCATGAGGTTGTTGGCGTTTGTTTCGAGGGCGTTTGCCTGATAGGCGCCGATGTTGGCCCGGCCCGCCGCCACGTCGGAAATCGCCTGGTTGATGACCTGGATGGCCATTTCGGGATTTGCCGCGAGCGAGGCGCTGCCGCCGCTGTACAGATCGTTCAAACTGTAGGTTTGGCCGTTATGAACGACCTGGCCCAAAAGCGCCGGATTATAGTTTCCTAGGGAAATGTTCTCGCGATTCTGGCCGCCCTCGCCTTCTCCCAATTGCAGCTGCATGCCTCCGGAAATGTTGGTGAGGCGCGAAGTCCTGTCGGTTGTCGCGTCGACCAAATCGTCCGCGGCGTAGCCTGTCTGGGCAACGGTGGTTGCCAGAGGACTGCCGGCGTTGAAGGCGATTGTGGCGTTCGCGTCTCCGGAGGCGACATTGGCGGTCAGGCCGTTGGTAACCACGGAGGTGCCGTTGACGTCAAGCGTGGCGTTTTGGCCATAATCCCGGGACAGTCCGCCTGCGGGGGCGAAGGCGGCGCCGGAATGCTGCTCAACCCGCACCATTGCGTTGGCGCCGTATTCTGACGAGACCAGCCGGATGGCGGTGGCGCCGCTCCCGGCGTCGCGGATGGCGAAAGCGTTCACCCCGGTTGAATCGGCGAGGTTGTTGATCTGCTCGGCCATGTCCTCGACGCCGGTTCCGGCCGCGAAGGAGAAGGTTCGGGCGCCGTTGTTTCCGAGAACGGTAAATTCCTGGCCCTGGGCCGCCACATTTGCGCCGAAGTCGGCCTCCACATGGGCCCGTTCGGCCTGGTTCTCCGCCCCGCCCTGGAAGTCGACCGCAATCTCCCTTGCCGCGACGCCGGACAGGCTGGCAATGGAGGTGCCGGTCAGGTTGAACAATTCGGCGGAGTCGTCCGTCCCATAGGTGAAGTCCCGAACGCCATTGAGAAGGTTGTTGCCGGAATAGTTGGTGGTGTCGACCACCCGCTGGATGGTGGAAAGCGCGGAGTTCAGTTCCGCCTGATCGGCGCTCACCTGGTCGCGCGAGGTTATGCCGGAGTTAAGGGCATGAATTGCCAGGCTCTTCATGTTGGTGAGCATGGCCGAAATGCTTGAGAGACCGCCTTCGGCTATGGACAGGACATTGTTGCTCTCCTGGGTGTTTCGGAGCGCGCGCTCGAAACCGCCGATTTGGGAACGCAGCAATTCGGAGATGAGAAGTCCGGCCGGGTCGTCCGATCCCTTGTTTATGCGGAGGCCGGAGGACAATTTTTCCAGGGTGCCGTTTTTGGCTGAATTGGCCTTGTGCAGGAAGTTGAGCGAAGAAAGGGATGACGCTTTTTGCGTATTAATGCCGATAGACATTTTCAACCCTCCTTGAATAACCCCTGATCACCATCCGTTGGCAATCCATATCTCCCTTACTCTACGAAATTATCGGCCGGGAGTCAAGATTTTTTATTTTTTTTCATAC
>JAITKH010000126.1 GCA_031278535.1 Planctomycetota bacterium
TTCTTTCTCGTCTCCATTTCGAAAGACATAAGAAACAATTGAATATCTTCTTATTACTGAGGTACCCCGCAATAAGGAATGGACCGATTTCATCCTGGTGATAAATAAAATAATTGAAAAAGAGTTAAGAAGTGAAGGATTCTCCGGGAGGAGTGACAGTTATCTATTGTAAGGGTTGTTCAAAAAGAGCGACACTGAGATGACTCCTTCTCCCGACCCCCGGATTGGTTTTCCTCCTCCCCGTCCGGGGGTGGCTTTGCCGGGAAACTCCATGTTTACCGTGAAGGAAGAGGATCGTTGGCGAAGTGCGGTTTCCAATACATGGCCCCATCCCTAGGGCCTCCCCGGCCCTGGCGGTTCAACCTCTCCCCTGGTTGAACCGCTTTTTTATACAGACGGCATTATTCTAAAAAAAACTTGCAATCCGGATCGGGATTGGCATAATGCGTTTTCTGACGTACAAGATGCCGATGGAAAGAGAATTACAATGAGTCGAAGCCTTTTGCATAATCGGGTGTTGCCGCCTTCCGGTTTTGTTCAGACCGGCGCGGGCGATTTGCTGGCTTTCGGCGTTTCAAACAGCAACTGGTGGTGGCGGAATGACTGGCGGCGGATTGATCCGCCGGCTGTTCCCCACGCTTTCGCTTCGGCTGCGATTTCAAGGAGATAAGGAAGAACGGCCGAAAAATAGCGAGATGCAGGCAAAAGGGACAGCCTTGGCGGCTGTCCCTTTTTTTGTCTTTTCCGAACGCGTTTTCTTGATTGGAGCAAGCATGGCGAATCCACATGTCAGGGGCGACGGCGTCATCCGCATGCTGCCGGGCGAACGATTCACCCCCTTCGCCCTGGCCCGCAAACTGGGCGCCAGGATATTGTTCGAATCCTCGTCTTTCCAGCGCGGGCGTTCCCGGTATTCGCTCCTGGTGCTGGACGAGGCATTCCGCCTGATTCAGAGGGCCGGAGATGTATTTTACCGTCCGACCGGCGGCAGGGAAAAACCCTTCGATTTCGCTCCGGCTCGGGACATCCTAGCCGCGGCAGCCTATTTCGCAAACCAGCATCCGCCGCTCCACCAGGATTTTCCATATCCCTGCGGAGGCTTCGGATACATCGGCTACGAGTTCGCCGCCCGCTGCGATCAGGTACGCCTTTCGCCAAAACCGGACGACATCGGCATCGACGACGCGGTTTTCCTCTTCGGCCATGTCTATCTCATTTACGATCATCACGCAGATATCATCTATCTCCATGGGGTCAATTACCACGAGCACGAGGTCGATCTGAAGGCTGCCCTGGACGCGGTGGAGCGCCGCATTCGCGACTTCGACTTCAACTACCTCGCCGAACCGGAACTTCCGTCGCGGGCGGCGATCGAACCGGATCCGGACGGCGAACGGGAATTCCTGGAAGGGGTGGACTCGATTAAGCGGGAGATCGAAGCCGGAAGCCTTATACAGGCCGTCCTGTCGCGCCGTATTGCGATCCGGACCGAACGCCCCTCGTTCGACAACTACCGGCGCCTGCGATCCATCAATCCCTCTCCGTACATGTTCCATATCGATTTCAGCGATTTCCAGGTTTTCGGCGCCTCGCCCGAGATGCACGTAAGACTGAAGGAGGGACGGCTGACCATCAAACCCCTGGCCGGGACCAGGCCGCGTTCGGACGATCCGGCCGAGAATGCAAGGCGAATCGAGGATCTTCTCTCCGACGAGAAGGAAAGGGCGGAACACATGATGCTGGTGGACCTGGCCCGGAACGATCTCGGCCGGGTGGCAAGGATCGGCACCGTCAAGGTTGCAGATCTCATGTCGGTGGAACAGTATTCCCATGTCATGCACATCTCGTCGCGAGTCGAGGCTGAACTTGATCCCGACGCCGACAGCCTGGACGCCATCCGCCTGTCCTTTCCGGCCGGCACCGTTTCCGGGGCGCCGAAAATCCGGGCCATGGAGACGCTGGACAGGCTGGAGAAGCGCCCGCGGCGATTCTATTCCGGGGTGGTGGGTTTTCTCGAACCGGGAGGCGACCTGAACACCTGCATCGCCATCCGTTCCGCTCTCCAGAAGAAGGGGAAACTCTGGATCCAGGTCGGAGCCGGCATTGTGTACGATTCGGTACCGGAACGCGAACTGGCTGAGACCAATCATAAACTGGGAGCCCTCCTGGCCGCCCTGGAACTGAAAACCGGGGAGGAATAACATGCGCGTGATTATCGATCATTTCGACTCGTTTACCTACAATCTGGCTCAGATGCTATCCGAGATCGATTCAACCGGGACGAAAACGCTGCGCTACGGCGCTTTCAGCCCCGGGGATCTGGAAGCCATGCGGCCAGACGGCATAATCCTTTCGCCCGGCCCCGGCGGCCCGGAGGAATATCCCGACAGCCAGGAAGTGATCCGCCGGTTTCTCGGGCGCGTTCCGATTCTCGGCGTCTGCCTCGGCCACGAAATCCTGGCTGCCGCCCTGGGCGGACGCATCCGCCGGGGGCGGCGCATCATGCACGGCAAAGCGGACGAGACGCTCCACGACGGACGCGGCTGCTTTCGGAACATACCTTCCCCCGCCTCCTTCATGCGCTACCATTCGCTGGTGGCCGATCCCGATCTGCCGGATTGCCTCGAATCCACCGCCTGGAGCCGCCAGGACGGGGACGTCATGGCGATCCGCCACCGCGAATTCCTGGCCGAAGGCATGCAGTTCCATCCCGAATCGGCCGGCTCGGAATACGGGCGGCGGGTGCTGGAAAATTTCGTCAACTACCGCCGTGAACCGTTCCCCGCCAAAAAAACGCTAACGCGACTCCTTTCGGGAGAAAACCTGGAACGGGAAACCGCCCGTGCCTTCATGCTGGAGATGGCCGAGGGGAACCTTGGAGACGCCCAACTGGCCGGTTTCCTCTGCGCCCTGGAAGCGAAAGGCGTGACGGCGGAGGAGATTGCCGGCTGCGCCTCGGTGATGGCCGACAAATGCGCCAGATTCGACGCCCCAATGCCTGTCCTGGACATCGTCGGCATCGGCGGCGACAACAAGGGATCGTTCAACCTGTCGTCGATGGCCTCCATCGCCGCCGCCGCCTGCGGCCAGGCGGTGGCCAAGCACGGCAACCGGGCGGTCAGTTCCTTCTGCGGCGCGGCCGATTTTTTCGGCGAATTGGGCTATCCCCTCGCCATCCCTCCCCGGCGGGCCGAGCGCCTGCTGATCGACACCGGTTTCGTCTTCCTCTTCGCCCCCGTATACCATAGCGCCATGAAATACGCAGCGAAGGCGCGCCGGGAGCTATCGGTGCGTACGCTGATGAATCTTCTCGGCCCCCTGTCCAATCCCGCCAAGGCGCACTTCCAACTCCTGGGCGCACCGGAGGAATTCATGCTTCGTCCACTGGCCGAGGCGGCCCTGCTTTTGGGGGCGGAAAGGGTGATGACCGTCCGCAGCGGAGACGGCCTGGACGAATTCTCCTGCGCCGCGCCGACCCATTGCGTATTGGGCGAAGCCGGAAAAGGAGTGTCGGAATTTGTCTTCGAACCGTCGGAGGCGGGTATCTGGGGACGCGATTCCTCCGCCCTCAAGGGCGGAACCGCCAAGGAAAATGCCGCCATCGCCCGGCGGCTTCTGGCCGGCGACGAAGCGGCGGGCGTACTGGACGCGGTGTGCCTGAACGCCGGCGGCGGCCTGTTCGTG
This sequence comes from Planctomycetota bacterium, assembly GCA_031278535.1. Taxonomy (GTDB): domain Bacteria; phylum Planctomycetota; class SZUA-567; order SZUA-567; family SZUA-567; genus JAJBSZ01. The sequence goes on from JAITKH010000126.1 coordinate 3,685, forward strand.
ACCGGTATGGCCAAGACCGTGGCCGAAGGGGCAGATCTGGCCAGGCGCGCTTTTGCCCAGGGCCGGGTCGCCGCCAAATTGGACGAGATCATCCGGCGGGCCGTCGAGTTGGCGGCATAGCGATCCGCAAAGTCTCCATCTTCGATTTGGAGATCGATTCCGGAATAAACGGACTTCGGCACTCGCAAGGTCAGCCTTTTTTAAACCGGCAGGCTTGGTTGAGGAGCGGGCAATGGCAGGAAACATCAGGGATGAAATTGTGGAGAAGCGGCGCGCCCGGGTGGCCGCCGGGGGCCATGCGGAGGGGACCGTACTTCCAGAACAGCGCGATACGCCCCTCGTCCCCTTTCTCGGGTCCAACGGATTGATTTGCGAGATCAAGCGCCGCTCGCCATCGCGGGGCGACATCGCCGCCGGGCTGGACGCCGTGGCGCAGGCAGGCATATACGTTCGGGTCGGGGCTGGAAACCTTTCCGTCCTTACCGAGCCGGATTGGTTCGGCGGCAGCTTGCAGGATCTCCGCCGGGCGAAGTCGGCTTTTCCAGATATCGCCGTTCTCAGGAAGGATTTTCTGTTCGATCCAGAGGACATCGACGTTTCCTGGCGGGCTGGCGCCGACGCGGTGCTGCTCATCGCCGGGATGCTTTCCTCCGGCGAACTGGCGGCGTTGTACCGCCGGGCCCGTTCGCTCGGCATGGCGGCGCTGGTAGAGGCGCATGATCGGGAGGATTTGCAAAAAATCTCCCCCTTCACACCGCGATTTTTGGGGGTGAACAGCCGGGATCTCACCACCTTTCGAATTGATCCCCTGCTGCCGCTCGTGATCGCTTCGGAAGTGACCTGGCCGGCGAGCCTGGTGTACGAGTCCGGGGTGGGACATCCGGAACAGGTCGCCTTTGCTGCCGGCGCCGGTTTCCGGGGCATCCTGGTGGGAGAAGCGGTCGTGCGCCGGCCGGAACTGGCGGGGGAACTCCTTGCCGCCCCGCGGGAAGGCCGTCGCGAACGGTTCTGGACAGCCATCGCCCGCCGCCTGTCCGCCCGGCCGGAGGGACGGCCGCTAGTCAAAATCTGCGGGCTGACAAGCGAGGCGGACGCCAGACTGGCGGCGGATCTCGGCGCCGACGCGCTTGGTTTCGTTT
>JAITKH010000132.1 GCA_031278535.1 Planctomycetota bacterium
ATCCTATTTTGCCGCCAACCTCTTTCGCGTCAAAAGACGCAGGATTTGGGTTAGAGCCATCGGAGCCCCGTCACCATCGGCGCCGGTCGCACTTGAGGCTGGGCGGCGACAATGGCGACGGGGTGGAAAGGGTGTTCCCTCGAAATCCTGGAGCCGGAGGCCAAGGGGAGGATTCGCCATTAATCACCCACAGATTCTTCCGAAGAACCGGGAAAAATACAGGAGGAGCTTGGGCTAGTCTTCCGCACGGGCTCAATCTTTGATGGAAACTTTGCGGGGAGGGCCCCCGGTTTATCCGGTTTACGTCTCCGGGAAAATGAATTCCTCTTCGGCATTGGAGATCGATTCCAGAGCAAACGGACTTCGACATCCATCGGTTTAGTCTTTTCAGACCACTATGCGTTCGCCCCTCCAATAATGTCCAGCAGTTCCATGGTTATGCCGGTCTGCCTAGCCCGATTCAATTCGAGTGTGAGGCTGGAGATCATCTCCTCGGCATTGGCGGTGGCGTTGTCCATGGCGGTCATCCGGGCCGAAAGCTCGGCGGCATAGCTATCGAGCATGGCCCGGTATATCTCGGCCGCCATCCGCCTGGCCATCAGCTTTTCCATGGCCAGAACCGGTTCCGGTTGGAGGGTGTAAATCGGACGGATGGCCTTGACACCGACGCGAGCTTCGATCTCGGCCTGCTGATCCGCCAATTCGTCCTCGGCGTCGCCGATGTCGAAAATGTCGTCGGGCTCCTCGTCCAGCACGATCTCCTCGAGAACGCTTCCTCCCTCGGAACCGTCCGGCCCGCCGCCGGTCTCGCCCGGATGTTTTCGCCCCAATTCTCGCAAGTCGATGGGAAGTATCCTCCGGATGACCGGGCGCTGGGTCAGCATCGAGGCGAATTCATTGTATACGACATATGCCTCGTCCAGGCGCCGGCCGTCCCCCTCCGAAAACATGGCGGCCAGCCTGTCGCAAATGTCCCCGGCCATGACGAAGGAAAGCTTTTCGAAAACGTCGTGGTAGGCGACGATCATTTTTCGCCCCGAACGGGAGAGGTAACTCATGGTGCGCCTGCCGACGGCGAAAAAGACATGCTCCACGCCGCCGCGGTTGCGGCAATACTCGTCCATGGCCCGAAAAAGGGTGGCGTTGAAGCCGCCGCACAGCCCCCTGTCCCCGGCGATGAGCACATGGGCGATCCGGCGCACCGATCGGCGGGGCGAGAGCAGTGGATGCTCGTCGCCGACCAAATCCTCCGCCACGTGCTTGATCAGCACGTCGATGGCGTTGGCGTAGGGGCGCATGGCAAGCATCCGCTCCTGGGCCCGGCGCAACTTGGCGGCGGCCACAAATTTCATGGCCCTGGTGATCTGCTGGGTGCTCCGGACCGTGCGGATGCGCCGCTTGATGTCCTGGGTCTGCAATCGTCACCTCCCTTGCCCGCCCGAATCCGCTCCGGTGGGACCGGCCATCGGCTTTTCGGCAATTTCGGGACGAAGTTCCACGTATTCCTTCACCGCCGCCTCCAACAGATCTTCCAACCCTTCGTTCAGATCGCCTGTTTCGTCGATGCGGGTGACAAGTTCGGGGTGCCGGCCGGCGAGGTGCTTCAGGAGCCCTGACTCGAAATCCTGGATCGCCTCCACCCGGACATTGTCCAAAAATCCCTTTACCCCGGCAAAGATGGCGACAGTCTGTTCCCCAACCGACATGGGGGAATATTGCGCCTGTTTCATCAGTTCCACCAGCCGCTCCCCCCGGGCAAGCTGCCGCCGGGTCACCGCATCTAGGTCGGAACCGAACTGGGAAAAGGCGGCAAGCTCCCGGTATTGGGCAAGATCGAGCTTGAGCGAACCGTAAATCTTTTTCATCGCCCTGGTTTGGGCGGCGCCGCCCACCCGCGACACCGAAAGCCCGACGTTCACGGCCGGCCGCACGCCGGCGTAGAAGAGATCCGATTCGAGGAATATCTGGCCATCGGTGATGGAAATGACGTTCGTGGGAATATAGGCCGAAACGTCGCCCGCCTGGGTCTCAATGATCGGAAGCGCGGTGATGGAACCGCCGGTTCCCCTGATTTTGGCGCGCTTCAGCCTTGGCTGCTCCTTGATCTCCCTGTTCACGGCCCAGAGGCCGGGGACGCCGACATGGATTTTCCGATCCCCGACGGCTGCGCGCTCGACCTCGTCCGGAAAATCCCTCGGAACTGCCGCATATTCGTCCGCCAGGCGGACTGCCCGCTCCAGCAGGCGCGAATGCAGGTAGAAAACATCGCCGGGATAAGCCTCGCGCCCAGGAGGGCGGCGAAGCAGGAGGGACATCTCGCGATAGGCCCAGGCGTGCTTGGACAGATCGTCGTACACGATAAGCACATGGCGGCCCTGTTCCATGAAATACTCGGCGATGCTCACGCCCGCGTAAGGGGCAAGGTATTGCTGCGAAGCCGGCTCGGAGGCGGTGGCGGCAACGATTATGGAGTAGGGAAGCGCTTTTTCCCGGCGCAGGGTTTCGATGACCCTGGAAACGGTGGAACGCTTTTGCCCGATAGCCACATAGATGCAAACGACATCGAGGTGCGACGGATCGCCGTCCCAGCCGCGGTTCTGGTTGAGCATGGCGTCCACCGCGATGGCGGTTTTCCCGGTTTGCCGATCGCCGATGATGAGTTCCCGCTGTCCCCGCCCAATCGGCGTGATGGAATCGACGGCCTTGAGGCCGGTTTGAAGCGGTTCGGCCACCGGCTGTCTCTTGACGATGCCGGGGGCGATCCGTTCCACCAGTCGCGTTTCCTCCGTTTGAATCGGTCCCAGGTCGTCCTGCGGCGTCCCGGTGGCGTCGACAACGCGGCCGAGGAGACCGGTTCCGACGCCGATCTGGCAAATGCGGTCGGTGCGCCTAACTCGATCCCCCTCCCGGATGCCGCCGCCATCGCCCAAGAGGACGACGCCGACGCTGTCCTCGTCCAGATTCATGGCGATCCCGGTCACGCCGCCGGGAAATTCAAGTATCTCGCCTGATTGAACGGCCGCGATGCCATGCACCCTGGCGATGCCATCGCCGTTCTGCAGGACGAAGCCGGTCTCGGCCTCCTCCACAGCCTCTCCGTGGTTGGCGATCTCCCGCCTGATGACGGCGGATATTTCCTCTGGGTTAATCTTTTCGCGCATGTTCCTCTTTTCCTTCGGACCGGGCCCGGCCCCGCTTCATGTCGCCGCCCGGGCGGCCAGACGGTGACGCAGCCGCTCCAGCCCGCCGGCCACCGACCCGTCAAACGTTCTGCCCCCCACCGTAACGCTGGCTCCAGCCAGAAGTTCCGGATCCACCGTTTGCCGCAAGCGTACTCCGATCCCCGTAACGCGCGAAAGCGCCTGCGAGAGGCGTTCGCGCTGTTCCGCGTCAAGCAGTCTGGCCGTCCGGACCTCGGCGGTCAGAAACCCGGCGGCCGAATCGGCCAGCGAAGCAAACTCTTCCGCAATGCGCGGCAGCAGCCCGACCCGCCCGTGCCGGACAAGGACAGCCAGAAAATCACCCGTTACGCCGCTGAAGCCAATCGACTCGACAATGCCCCGCGCCAACGTCAGCTTTTCCGACAACGGCCGGCCCGG
>JAITKH010000282.1 GCA_031278535.1 Planctomycetota bacterium
CCGGATCAAGCCGCTGTTGAACCAGGCCATGGAAAGGAAGAATCGCCTGCTGCCGGCATCCATCGCCATCGGCCTATCCCTGTTCGTTGTCCTCGCCGTTGCGGTTTGGTTATTTCTCGCACCTCACAGGGAATTGCTGGAGACGCGCCTGCAATTGCCGATATGGCTGTTCGTCGCCGTTCCGCCCGCGTCGTTCGGCGTTGTGGCGGCTTCCCTGTCCTACCTCGTCCTGCTCAAGAGGATTGTGGATCGGCTTCGCAACAATCTTCTTGACTGTCTTGCCGGCTTCATGGGTCCATCGGTCTTCCGGGAACCTGCCGGGATCATGGAAAAATCGGCTTTGAAAAACTGCCCGGAAGGATTGAGGAACGCCAGTCCGGGAAGCGACGTTTTCCGGGGCGAAGTTAATGGGCGGACATGTCGTTTTAGCAATCTCTGGCTTGCCGCGGGCGAGAGCGGGAAACCGTTGACGGGAGTTTTCCTGCAGGTGACCCTTGCCGGCGAAACGCCGGAATTCATCCGCACCGTCGAAACGGCGTTGCCCGAGACGCACAATGGCGGACTCCGCTTTTTCCAGTGGCGGACTGGCGATACCCTGAATCTGGCCATACTCAGGCTCGAGGCGGCGGGCGCCTCGTCCGGCCCCCTTGCAAGCCTGGATTTGGCCCGGCATCGGGATTTTTGCCGCGACGCCCGTTTGTGCCTCGCCGTTTTGGCTGAACTCGCCAGCGGACCGAAAAGTCCGCATGTTTGATGTTGACTTTGCGGGGAGTGCCCCAGGTTTGTTCAGCTTCCGAAGCGAATTCCCCTTCGGCGCTCGTAAGGATTGGTCCTTTCAGGCTGCTGACAGCCGGGGAGACAATCATTCATTGTCCATCTTTTGCCCGTACGGAGGATAATCGTGCCGGAAACAGCATCGGCGCCCAGGCATCCGGATGTCTTTCGGCCAAGACCGGCGACCGAGGACGACATACCGCTTCTTCTGGGGCTTGTCCGGGATTTGGCGATCTACGAAAACCTGCTGGAACACGTCAAAGCGGACGAGACAGGGTTCGGGAAATGGCTCTTTCGCGACAAAAAGGCGGAGGCGATTTTGGGTGAAGTAAACGGCGTCGCGGTTGGCTATGCCTTGTTCTATACCACCTTTTCCACCTTTCTCGGCCTTCCCGGCCTCTATCTGGAAGATTTGTTCATCCGTCCAGAGTCCCGCGGCAAGGGATACGGCACAATGCTGTTGCGCGAAGTCGCGCGGATTATGTGCGAACGCGGCTACGGCCGCCTGGAATGGAGTTGTCTCGATTGGAACACCCCGGCCCGGGAATTTTACCGCTCTCTTGGAGCCGAACGCCTGGAAGAATGGACAACCTACAGATTGACGGGAACCGGGGCGGACGCTCTTGCCGGGCGGACTGGCAATGGCTGATGTCCCTTCAGATTCGTCGTTCGCCGAAGAGCATATCGTCGAGACTGTACAGCCCCGGTTTTTTCCCATGCAACCATTTTGCGGCCCGTAGGGCGCCAGCCGCGAACACGTCTCTCGACTCGGCGTGGTGCGAGATGGTCAGGCATTCGTAATCATTCGCGAAATGAACCGCGTGATCGCCTGCCATCGCTCCCATGCGAAGCGAATGCATGCCGATTTCCGTCGGTTGGCGGCGGCCCGGTTTGCCGCGGCGGCCGTGGACCAGAACTTTTTGCGGATCCCGCCCCAGCGCCTCGGTTACCGATCGGGCAATGCCGAGGGCGGTTCCTGAGGGGGCGTCCACCTTCCGATTATGGTGCGCTTCGACGATTTCCACGTCGTAACTTCCGCCCAGTATCCGCGCCGCCTCGCCGGCAAGCCGAAAAAGCAAATTCACCCCGAGCGAAAAATTGGGCGCCCGCAGGAGAGGGATTTTCCTCGCGGCGGTTTGCACCGCCTCATCCTGTTTCGCATCGAGGCCGGTGGTTCCGATCAGCATGGCGATGTTGTGGGCAACGGCGAGCCGGGCATTTTTCGCGGCATTTTCGGGTGAGGAAAAATCAAGGAGTACATCCGCGCCGGGGACCAGTTCGGAAGTCCACCTGACGCCTTTCGTTCCGGGCGCCAGAGTCAGGCCGATGTTGATGTCCCGCCCCAGCAACGGGAAGCCCTCCCATTCGATCGCCTGCGCGATTCGGATGTCCGGATCCTGGTCCGCCACGGCAAGAAGGCGTTGGCCTATCCTGCCGCCGGCGCCTGAAACGGCGATGGCAAGCATGATTATCTCCAGGAATCTGTGTCCATGACGACGGTGACCGGGCCGTTGTTGACCAAGTCCACTTCCATGCGGGCACCGAAGACGCCCTTCTCCACGTGCACTCCGAGGAGCTTCAACTCGTTGCAAAAGCCTTCGAAAAGTTCTTTGGCGACGTCGGGAGGGGCGGCATGGCCAAAGGAGGGGCGGTTGCCGCGCGAAAGATCGGCGCAAAGGGTGAACTGGCTCACCGCGAGAACGGCTCCGCCCGCGTCGGAAAGGGAATGGTTCATTTTGCCCCCGTTGTCGGGGAAAATCCTCAGCCGGACGATTTTTCCGGCCAGGGAGGCAGCTTCTCCGGCGCCGTCCCCGACCGCGACGCCCAGAAAAACCAGAAGGCCATGTCCAATCGCGCCAGCTGTCCCGCCCTCCGTCTTGACCAAGGCCCTGCTCACCCGTTGTACCACCGCCCGCATGCGTTCTCTTTTCCCGTTGCCGCGCCTTCCGCATCCGGATACAATTGTGGCCATCGCGAATTGGAATTGTGAAAACGATCTCCCCTTGGGCGAGAATCACAATCTCAAGTCGCCGGCGGTATGCCGCCCCATTCTATACGGCGGGAAAACATTATATCCCTCGCCGGGATTTTGAGCCAATAGGAAAACAGGCCGGCGGGGTCATTTAATTCTCTTGAATCGCCAGAAGTACATGGCCCTGTGCCGCGCCGGGTTTCATTGACTTCCCGGCTGACGGCGGGTACAATGCGGATGGCGACTGAAAGGGAATCATGGGCACTG
>JAITKH010000275.1 GCA_031278535.1 Planctomycetota bacterium
TCAGCCAAACGCTCAGGCCGTCCTTGCCGGTCATTCGCCGGGCCGTCGATGTGCTGAATTCAGGAAATTCCAGCCTGTCGATTCCGGCGATGGAAATCCTCGCCTATTCGGGCGAGGAAGCGATCCGGACGCGCCTGCTGACGGAAATGGCCTATATTGGGGAGGAAGAGCTGCCTTTGAAACGGTTGCTGCGGGAGATGTTGCGACAAAAGCGGGGAGAGCTGGCCGCCCTTTTCAAGGGCTGTTCCCCCATGGTCGCGCCGCTTTTGGCCTTGGCCGCGGCGGAGGCCGACTGGGTGGGCGGCGAAGCGGACGCGTTTTTCAACGATGTCGCTTCGTGGGCCAGGAACGGTGCCAAGGGCGCTCGCGCCGGCTTGGCGGCGGCTGCGGCCCTTGAACCGGCCAGACTGGTGCGGGCGATGTCGGGATGTCCGGACGGAATCTTCATGCTGGAGGCGTGGACCAGTCTGCCGCCGAGAGATCGCTTGCGGCATTCGCCCGACTTGGAATCCTTCTTCGCGGCTTCGGACGCGACGGACCGCTTGGCGGCGGTGAATCTCCTCGCCAGATTGGGGGAGGCGAGGCATCTCAGGATTCTGGCCATGCTTGCCTTCACCGACAAGGATGCTGCCGTGAAGTCGGCCGCCGTTTCCCTGGTCAGGCGCATGACGCTGGGAATTTCATCCGGTTCGGCGATGGAGGCGTCTCGATGATAGCGGATGTGTGCATCGTGACCGAGGGGACCTATCCCTACGTCATGGGCGGAGTGTCCACCTGGATCGCGCAGATACTCGACACCATGCCCCAGTTGAAATTCAGCCTCATCCACGTCTCGGCCAGCCGGCTGCTTTCGCCGGAAATCCGTTATGCGCTGCCGCCCAACCTGGTCAGCTTTCAGAATGTGTATCTTTATGATTTTGCCCCCCCCCGGAAGGGGAAGGAAGTGATCGATCAGGAAGTGCTTTCGCCCGAAGAAAAATCGATCATGCTTGATTTTTATCTGGGTCTTACCGCGGGACGGGCGGTCGAAACGATGGATGTCGCCCGGATCGCCCGGTCCTTCGAGTTTGACTCGGAATTCGTCGAGGCGATGGCCCATAGTCAATCAATATGGAGCGTTCTCACAAACCTCTATCGAAGGAGCGCGCCTCCAGGATTGGGGTTTCTCGACTTCTTCTGGACTGCCCGGGCTCTTTTCATGCCGATTCTGAACCTCATGCGTACGCCCATTCCCCGGGCTAGGGTCTATCATGCGTCCTGCACCGGCTATGCCGGGTTTCTTGGTGCGCGAGCCAGGCGGGAAACCGGGCGGCCCTACATCCTGACCGAACACGGGATCTACTCGCGCGAACGCCGGATCGAATTGTCCCGCATCGACTGGCTGTCCACCTCCGGGGCTTCGCGCATCCTTCAGCTCGAGCGTTCCCGCAACTGGTTTCGGGAATGGTGGGTGCGCCTCTTCCAGTCGCTCAGCCGTACCGCCTATGCCCAGTCCTCCAGGATAATCTCGCTGTATCAGGGAAACAAGGATACGCAAATCCACGAGGGAGCCAATGCCGCGATCATCGATCTCATTCCCAACGGCATTATCGTGGACAGGTTCAAAAACATTCCACGCCGGCGGCGCGAACCCGGCGAGACGCTTCGCATCGGTTTTGTCGGGCGGGTCGCGAGCATCAAGGACATCAAGACCCTGCTCAGGGCCATGTCCATTCTCGCCGCCAGGAAAGTGGATTTCATCACCAGGGTGACCGGTCCGATGGACGAGGAGCCGGAATACACGGATGAGTGCCTGGACTTGTGCGATAGGCTGGAATTGACTGAAAAGGTATTGTTTCCCGGGCCGAGCCGGGATCTGCCCAAGGTGTATTCGGAGATGGACGTCCTCGTCTTGACCAGTGTGAGCGAGGGTTTCCCTTTCGTCATCCTTGAGGCCAACTGTGCGGGCGTCCCGGTCGTCGCCACCAATGTCGGCGCCTGCCGCGACATCCTGACCGGCATGAACAAGGAGGACTTGGCGCTTGGACCGAGCGGATTGATCACGCCGGTCAACGCGCCCGGCGAGACGGCCAAGGCGTTGGAGCGTCTGGCTAGGGATCCCGCCCTGACCTACGCCTATGGTATGGCCGGCAGGGAGCGGGCGATACGTTTCTACGATTTGCGGCTTGTTATGGCGCAATACCAGCAGCTTTACGAAACGTACGTGTTTGCGGCGGGGAAAGCGGCCGATGATCGAGGCGACGATCTTCCCAGGCGACGCTTGACGAAATCCCGCGTCATTTTCCTGCCGAGGCAAACGGCCGGGGGAGCGGCAATGCGGATAACCGGGCGGCTTGTCAACTTCGGGAACGCCGCTTTGAAAAACGGCCGGGCGCGAGAACCGGGAAAGGATTGAGGGATGGCCGGGATAGGGTTTCGCCTCCAGAATTTATTGAGTTCCCGCAATTACCGGGGGCTGATTTCCGCCTACGGGTACTCGGCCATCATATCATCGGGGCCCTGGATGCTGTCGATGTTCAGCCTGGTGGTTGTCGGACTGTTCATATCCGGGACCGGCAACGCAAACGCGGCCGATGCGGCCGTGTTTCGCATTTCCGTCACATACATTTATGCCGGCTCCCTTCTCCTGGGGGGGGGCTTTCATCTGGGGGTTTCCCGGTATATTTCGGACCGGTTTTACGCCGGACAAATGGAGGATGTGCTTCCCTGCTTCATGCGCTCCGCCGCCGCCATTCTTGGCATCAGCTTCCTTTTTTCCTGCTTTTGGTTCGCCTTTTCGGGGTTGAATGCCGTCCAGGCCGTCTCCTGTATCGCCATGTTCCAGAGCTTGTCGATTGTGTGGCTGTGCATGGTTTTCCTCTCGGCGGCCAAAGGCTATGAACAGATCGTTTTTGGTTTTATTTTTGGCCACTCCGTCGGCGCGGTCCTGGCTCTATACGGCTACAGCCTGGCCGGGGTGGGTTACGCCCTGGCCGGATACGCGGCCGGCCAGTTCATCCTTGCCTTTTGGCTATCCCTGAGGGTTTTCCGCGAGTTCCCCTCCTACAATCCGGAGACGGACGATATTCTCACGGCACTCCGCAAGAACTGGTTGCTCATCGGGATCGGCTTCGCCTTTAATCTTGGCATCTGGATTGATAAGATTATCATTTGGTACAGTCCGCTTGGAACCAAGGTGATTGGTTGGTTCCATTGTGCGGAAAACTACGATACCTGTCTTTTCTTTTCCTACCTTACCATTGTTCCGGCCATGGCGCTCTTCCTGATCCGGATAGAAACTTCATTCTATCGCGCTTACAGCGTCTTTTTCACCGCCGTGGTTGGAGGGGGCGATCTCGATGCTATTCAGGACGGGAAGAAGAAGATCATGTCGAGTCTCTGGCTGTCGGTGACCCGCCTGATAAAGACGCAGGGCGCCGTATCCTTGTGTCTTGTGCTTGCCGCCCCCGTGATTGAACCCTACCTAGGCATCGGTATTGCCAATATCCCGACGCTCCGCTTTGCGCTGGTCGCCGCCTTTCTCCAGGCCCTCCTTTTGTTCATTCTTATCTTTTTTCTCTATTTCGACTGGCATGTGGGTGCGATGTATCTGTCCCTCCTCTTCCTGATGCTCAATGCCTTCCTTACCGGCATCAGCATTATGGCCGGCCCTCAATACCTAGCGCTCGGCTATCTCTTGGCCGTCCTGGGAGCCCTGATTGCGGCAATCTACCTCTTCAACTCCGGCATGGAATATCTGGAATTCGAAACCTTTTCAAAGCAATCTGCGATTATGTAAAAAATGATTACGGCGATGGCCGTTTAGTCCAATCTGGGTTAGCTGCTTTTGGTAATTTGTTTCTTCATGCGCTCATTATGCCTCTGAAAACTGGCACGGGCGGAGGCGGTGTTATGATTAATCAGGGCATTATACACATCCCGATGA
>JAITKH010000291.1 GCA_031278535.1 Planctomycetota bacterium
GACGGATAATGAAACGGAGCGGTCGGTTCCGGTTTGAGGGGCATACTTGATTCGGCAACCGTACCGGCAAAAGCGAGCCTTGCCTGACAAACCTCCTCGTCAACAGAAAGTATTTCCAGGCGAAGGGGAAGGATCTGCCAGACAGGAAGCGGTTCGAAGGCGGAAATCCACTGATCGGCCGTTCCCCCTTCCGGCGGGGCGGATGATTCCGCCAGGTTCGGGCTGATCGGCTGGAGCGGTTCCCGGGACAGGTTGTTTTCCAGGGGATCGACAAGAAATGAAATCCGGTATTCCAGCCATTCGCCAGCCTTGGGCGGCCGACCGGAACCGGGAACGAACAAGTCCGGCACCTCCAGGATTGCCCCGACGGCGCTATCCTCGCCGGCCGGGGCGGAGAATGCAACGAAAAGAACCAAGAACATGATCGGCCAGACCCCGGGAAAATGTTTCATTTCGAAACCGCCTGTTTCAAATCCCCGGCCAGGAAATCCAATCCCACAATATAGGCTTCCATGCTTTCCTCGCGGCAAGCGGAAGGTTTACGGAAGCGGACGGTGCGGAAATAGCGAAGAATCTCGCTCCGAAAAGCCCCTGTCTCCGGACCGCAGAATACTTTGCAGACGAAATTGCCTCCCTTCCGAAGCAGCCGGAGGGCAAGGGCGAAGGCGGTGCGGCCAAGATCGAGGCTGCGCGATTGATCCACAATTCGGATCCCGGAGGTATTCGGGGCCATGTCGCTCACCAGCGCGTCGAATCCATCCGGCGCTTGGGCAGCGAATTCGTCTCCCGACAACTCCCGAGCGTCGCAGAGGAGGAATGTGGCCTTTCCTTTGAATTTCTTGTGAATCGGCCTGATATCAACGGCACAGACGACGCCTTCCGGCCCCACCGCCTCCAGAATGTATTCGAGCCAGGAACCGGGGCTTGCCCCGAGATCCAGCACCGTGTCGCCGGGACGGAACAGGCGCTCGCGCCGGTCCAATTCTTCCAGCTTGTACACCGAACGGGCAAGGCGCCCTTCGCGCTTGGCCTGACGGAAATACCTGTCATGAAGTTTCCGCATGGCTTTCTTTTTGCCGAACCGTGTCGTGGCGCCGGGGATTCCCGCCCCGTCCATTCTCCGCAGGGACGCTTCCAGAACGAGGCCGCCGCGCCCGGCGCCGCCGGCTTCCGTCAGTGCCGGGGTCCGCGATCCGGCCGTCCGCCGCGACGATCGGGAGAAGGCCGGCGCGGCGCGGCCACATAGGATTCGCCCCGATCCTCCAGGACTACGGCTTTCCGGGAGAGGCGTACTTTGCCGGAGGGATCGATTTCGATCACCTTGACCTTCATCCGATCACCTTTTTTGCAGAATGACTCGGTGGATTCGACCCGGCCGACGTCGAGTTCGGAAATGTGGCACATGCCTTCTGTTCCGGGGAGAATTTCCACAAAAACCCCGAAATCACGGATATCCGCCACTGTTCCCTCGTATACCTTGTTTAGTTCCGGCGTCTCGATCAGGCCTTCAATCATGTCGATGGCCTTCGCCAGCGATTCGCCATTGGGGGCGCAAATGGCGACCGTCCCGACTCCGCTGGAATCGTCGATGTCCAGTTGTACGCCGCATTCGTCCTGAATGCCGCGGATGGTCTTGCCGCCTGGACCGATGATCTTCCCGACCATGTCGGCCGGGACCTGCAGGTTGTGAAGATGCGGCGCCCGGGAATTGATCTCCGGCCGGGGCGCCGCAATGCATTTCCCGATTTCCCTGAGGATGTGAAGCCTACCCTCGCGGGCCTGGGCCAGAGCCTTTCGCATGGTCTCCGTGGAAATGCCCTTGACCTTGATATCCATCTGCAGGGCGGTGATCCCGTCCTGGGTCCCGCAGACTTTGAAATCCATATCTCCGTAATGATCCTCGTCCCCCAAAATATCGGTGACGACGACCGGCTCTTGCCCCTCGTCCTGAATCAGGCCCATGGCGATACCTGCCACCGGCTTTCGGATGGGCACGCCGGCGTCCATCAGGGCCAGTGTGGCGCCGCAGACCGTGGCCATGGAGGAGGAGCCGTTCATCTCGAGCACTTCGGAAACCGCGCGTATCGCGTAGGGAAATCCGTTGTCATGGGGCATGACCGCGTCAAGGGCGCGCTGCGCCAGCATCCCGTGCCCGATCTCGCGGCGGCCGGGGCCGCGGGGGAGTTTCGCCTCCCCTACCGAGAAGCCGGGGGCGTTGTAGTGGAGATACCACATTTCCTCGTAAGGATCGCGGAGGCCATCGACTTCCTGGGCGTCGGAGGCGGAGCCGAGAGTGACGCTTACCAGGGCCTGGGTCTCGCCCCGGGTGAAAAGGCTGGATCCATGTGTCCTCGGGAGAACGTTCACCCGGCAGTCGATAGGGCGGACCGTATAGTTGTCGCGCCCGTCGACCCGGCTGTTGCTCCGGATAAGACCGCGTATGGCCTCGGTCTTGAGGATGGACAGGGCTTCCTCCACTTCCTTTTCAGTCGGCCCCCCCTCATCGGCCGGCCTGGCGATTTGCCGAACGATTTCCTCGCCCAGTTCGCGGGCGGCGGCGCGACGTCCGAACTTGCCGGGCGTACAGAGGGCCGTTTCCAGTCGGCCGCCGACGGTAGCGCGAACAAGGGGGAGGCAGGCCGGGGGAACGGGGGGCGTCACCTTAATCTTTTCCTTGGGTTCGGCTTTTTGCACGAGTTCGTTGATCATGGCGACAATTTCCCGTACTACCGAATGTCCGAAGTTCAGCGCCTCCAGCATCTTTTCCTCGGAGATGTCGGCGGCGCCGGCCTCAACCATGGTGATCGAGTCGGCGGTGCCGGCAAGGACCAGTTTCAACGAGCTTTTTCGTTCTTGGGCATGGGTCGGGTTGACGACGAGTGCACCGTCGATCATGCCGATCCGCACCGCCCCGATGGGGCCTTCGAAGGGCAGACTGGACAGGGAAAGCGCGGCGGACGCGCCGATGATAGAGAGAATGTCAGGATCGTTTTCCATGTCGGCGGAGAGGACCAGCGACTGGATCAGCACTTCGTCGACAAAGCCTTCCGGAAACAACGGCCGGATGGGGCGATCGGCCAGCCGCATGGTGAGGATTTCCTTGGTGGAGGGTGCTTTTTCCCGTTTGAAAAAACCTCCCGGGAATTTGCCGGCCGCATAGGTCTTTTCACGGTAGTCGACCATTAACGGGAAAAAATCCTGGTCGGCATCGCGGGGCGGGGCGGTGGTGACTGCCGAAAGCACGATGGTGTCGGCATAACGCACTGCGGCGGCGCCTGCGGCCTGTTTCGCCAGGAGGCCGGTGGACAGGCGAAGGACACGGCCGCCGATGACGCGCTCGACCGTCGTTTCGCTGAGGGTAAATTCCATTGCCTGATTCTCCTCTCTTTGGTTTCCACGGATATCCATCCCAATCAATGGCAATTTTGTATCGTGTCCCCGCGAGCGCCGCGGGAAAACGCCGAACCCGTCCGGCCACCGGAGCGGAGGACGGGAACGGTCGACCGCATCGGGATCGGCCGGCTATTCCTTGGCGCGGATACCGAGCTTGCCGACGAGGCTGCGATAACTCTCGAGGTCGGCGCCGTGGAGGTATCTGAGGAGGCCGTTTCTTTTGTTGACCATCATCAGGAGACCGCGGCGGGAATGCTTGTCTTTTTTGTGCGCCTTTAGATGTTCCGTGAG
This sequence comes from Planctomycetota bacterium, assembly GCA_031278535.1. Taxonomy (GTDB): domain Bacteria; phylum Planctomycetota; class SZUA-567; order SZUA-567; family SZUA-567; genus JAJBSZ01. Next base: position 3,685 of record JAITKH010000291.1, read on the forward strand.
AGTAGAAATGCGTTCGGTGAGGATGGCGATTTGCACCACGGGACTTCCGGTGTCGTTTTCCTTGGTGGCGTAAGCCTTGATCAATTCAGCTTTGCGTTCCTTTGTCATGCTCATGACGGCGAACCTTTCAAACGATGCTTTCCCATGATTATTTTCATCCAATCGTCTATTTTGCCCGTTTCGTCCCTGGCGCCCGTCGGAGGTACGGCAGGCGAAAAAAATTCGGCGCGGAGACCGAGTGGTCGCGCCGTCCGGACAACCGCTTTTCCCTATTATAGCCGTTTGATCGGAACTGTCAATCGGCGACAATCCATTTTCCCCATTTCATAGGGAAGGCGTCGTCTCGGACTCCGGTCCGCGGAGCGGCTTGAAAAAACTTGACAATCCGAAACAAACCGGCAAAATGCCCGGCACGCGCGGCCGAACTAGGCTGGACGGAATTGTCCCGCGACAGACGCGGCTTGAACGGAGAGATGCCGGAGTGGCCGAACGGGCACGCTTGGAAAGCGTGTGTACGGGAAACTGTACCCAGGGTTCGAATCCCTGTCTCTACGCCAATTTATTGTCCCGCCCAATCCGGCAAAGTTCCAAATGCTTTATTTGATAGGGTATTATTACATACATTTGTTCCATGCCCGCCCATAAAATCCCTTGACAACCGTTCATTATGCAGGTATCATTGCGGGTATTCCAAGTCCAAAAACAAGGATACCTGCATATGAAATTGACCGACAGGACCG
>JAITKH010000348.1 GCA_031278535.1 Planctomycetota bacterium
GGCGCTCAGCCTGCCCCTGAACAGGACAAGCCCGGCTGTTATCGCCAGAGCAATTCCCAGAACCACGGCGTAATTGGAAACATTCAGCGTCAACTGGAAAACAAGTATGGAGCCGACCAAAGAGACTATGGGAAGGAACGAATGCAGAGGGCTCGGGAGTTTCGCCACGGTATCTGCGCTGGTGAAATCCACGATGACATCATGAATGCCTGGGATGAAGTTGTCGCCCCTTTCCCAGCATCGTCGGACGACCCAGGTAAAAAAGACATAATGCAGGGCGAATATGAAGACGGAGGTAAGAATTCCCATCATGGGCGCGGCATAGATGGTCGTACCAAAAACCTGTGTCGGCAGCATGTTCGATATGGCCGTGGTCCCCGGCAGAACAACCATGCACGTGGTCGCCGGTTGAGCGAGAAGGAGACCCGGGAAGAGGCGCTTGGGCACATTGCCTTCCTTGAACAGAGCCAGGCAAATCGGGTACATGGTGAAGGCGATGATGAATGTCCCGATTCCTCCATAGGCAAGGATCATGGTCGTTATGAGCACAACAGGCACGACATGATTCCGTCCAACAAATTGGACGACGGAGTTGGCAATCGAGGACGACGCGCCGCTTTCCTCCATCACCTTTCCGAAAATCGCGCCCAGCGTGAACATCAAAAACCAAGTCCCCGCAAACTTTTGGAAGCCGCCGGCGAAAGTCACGGACACATTGTCCCAAACGTCCATGCCACTGGTCAGGATGACCACCATGGCGGCCAAAAACGCAGCTACAGCCATGTGCCAGCCCTTGAAAATCAAAATGACCAGCATGGCTAGAGCCGCAAACAGACCCACAATGCTGAAGACTCCGGCCATGGCCATTCTCCTTGCAGTCAAAGATTGTGGTCGTGATCGGGAGAAAGCGCATAAGGGAACCATCTTCCTGGATGAGAGCGTGGAAATTTCTCCCAAAGCCGCAGGCGAAGCTATTGTGCGCGATCCAAGAAAGAGAGGTAGTGCGGCTAGTGTTCTGCAACGTATCAAACAAAGATTGATACGTTCCGGACCGAAAAGATTCAAGCTGAGCGGACCATCAGGCCACGACGTTTCGCAACACGCCTATCCCTTCGATCTCGCATTCGACGCTGTCGCCGGGCTTGAGGAATTTTGGCGGGTTGAACCCCATGCCGACTCCGGAAGGCGTACCGGTAATCAGGATGTCGCCTGGTTCCAGGGTGATGCCCGAGGAAAGCTCGCTTATCAGGCGGGGAATGTCGAAAATGAAATCGCCGGTATTCGAATCCTGCCGGATTTCGCCGTTCACTCGCGTCCGTATGGCCAGGCGGGGCGGGGCGGGAATCTCGTCAGCCGTCGCGATCCACGGCCCGAGAGGGGCGAATCCGTCCAGGCCCTTGCCAAAAATCCATTGTACATGGTTCATCTGGATGTCGCGAGCCGAAACGTCGTTGGCGATCGTATAGCCGAAGATATGTTTGAAGACGTCGCCCGGCTTCACCCTGGATGCGGTTTTCCCCACGATTACCGCCAGTTCCGCTTCATAGTCCAGGCGCGAAGTGATGCCGGCGTGGGCCGGAATGCGTCCGTCCGGAGCGACGCAGCGATCCACTCGTTTCGAGAAATATACCGGCCAGTCCGGCTGTTTCCATTCCTTCCCCTCGTATCGGGCGCTTTCGATGGCATGGGCGCGGTAGTTCTGGCCGACGCAAAGGATGTCGTGCCTGGGATGGGGAATCGGCGCCTGGAGTTCCACTCGTGCCAGAGGAAGGCCGTCCTCCCCTGCCCTGGCGAGGCCGACCTTGAGTTCCGCCTCCAGACGGTCGTCGTATCGGACGATAAGATCGATCAGGGAGGGAACGTCGCAGCCCAGATCGCGAAGGGAATGCACCCTGTCGCCTGCGACAGACAGGACTCCCGCCAATTCGTTCCCCTTACCGTCCCTGTATGTAACGAATCTCATGGCCTGTTCCTTTCATCAATAAGGGAGCGGATGGTAAAAGATCGGTCGGATCGCATGAATCCTGCCGTCGGCGGCGCAACGAATTCTGCGTCGGTTCTTTCCTCTTGCCCGTTCCAGAAAGAACGGGCAAGAGGAAACGGGTTTACAACTGCGATTCCAGGAATTCCATCTGCCTGGCGAAGAACTCGGCCATCTCCCGCACCGAAAGTGGCGTGACGGGCTGCGAGTGCAAGCGTTCGAGCTGTTTCGTGAATTTTTCCGTACGGACGGACTGCCCGAAAGCATTGGCGAGAAAGTCGATGGCAGCAGGATCGGTTCCGGCCAGGGCGGCGACACAAACCATGCTGAGCGCCTTGACGTCGGCGATCTCGGGGTAGACCTCGCCCATGCCGGGAACGTCGGGATAGAGGCTGAGGCGTTCCGGGGAAGTGACGGCAAGCGGGATGACGTCGCCACTTTGGAGATAGCCCACGGCCGCCGAGGCGTGGGCCACCGTCGCCTGGCATTCGCCGTTCAACACCGCCAGTGTGCTTTCGAGGTTGTTGTCGTAGCCGTTGATGTTGATGTCCAGTCCCAGCCCCCGCTGCATGCCGACGATGGCAACGTGGGGAGAGGAGCCGGGGCCGCTGTCGCCGAACATCACCTCGCCCGGACGGGCCTTGATGTATTCGACCAGTTCCCTGAACGTCTTGCAGGGCGCGTCCTTCCGCACCAGGAGAAGGTAAGGATCGGCCTGCGTGAAGACGAGCGGGATGTATTGATCGATGGTGATGGTGGTGTTCTTGCGGACGATGTTGTTCAGGAGATCGACGTTGACGATGCCCAGAGTGTATCCGTCCTTGGGCGAGGAGGTGACGCGATTAGCCGCCACCAGGCCGCTGCCGTCCGGCATGTTGGTGACCGTGAAGCTGATGCCGGATGGGACGATCCCCGCTGGTATGCTGTCGATGAGGGCGCGAACGGTGAGATCGGTCGGGCCGCCGGGACTCGCTCCCAGAATGATGTTGACGTTCTGGGAAGGATAAGCGGCGGCGAAGGCGGGCAGGGACAGCGCGAAAAACAGGATAAGACGGCGAATCAGCGTTTTTTTCATGCGGTTCTCCTTGAAAATATCGTCGAAAGGCTACTTTCGCCGCCTGGACGATCAACCTGCCACCATATATCCCGGAGGTCGCCCACAGTCAAGAAAAAAGTTTTCAAAGGACCTGTTAAAACAAGAGGGGAACATACTCGCCGTATCGTTTCCCGATCGCTCGGCGACGCTCTTCCGACTCTCCACGGCAGGCAGCGCCGGAGAGGGGCAAGCACACCCGAACTCCCGATTTTCGCAACGAATCGGCGGATTGCCCGTTCCCGATTTTTTCGCCAGCGGTCTGAAAAAGCCACTCTTGCGCACGCCGAAGTCCGTTTGCTTCGGAATCGACTTCCGACGCCGACAGGAAATTCACTATTCCCGGAGGCGAAGGCCGGATGAACCAGGCACACTCCCCGCCAAATCCCGATCTTTGTTTCGACTTGACGGAGTACCAGGGGCGTTTGTATCAAACGGCGACAAAACGCGGACGATTCGCGTTTTCATCCCGCTATTTCGACCCGGTCTTTTCCCGATCAATTATGGTCTGGAAGCGCTGGCTGGCTATTTTCGCCGCCGGAATATAGTCTTTCCCTTCAATGGCAGCCACAACCGCCTCGCCGATGAAATCGCGCGCCTCCTGGACCGCAATAACCTGCGGCCGATCATGATCCACCCCATACTTGCCGGCTTCGGAAATAGCCGCCGCGAAGTCCTTGGGGAAGGCGGCGACGCCTTCGGGCGTCTGATAGGCCGAAATGCGGGAAGTGGCGTTTGCCCATTCCCCTTGGATGCGCAGCGAATTTTTCTTGTTGGTCATGAAACGGATGTACTTCCAGGCCGCATCCTTGTTCCGGCTGAATCTGCTGATCCCCAGGCCCATCGGTACGATATACGAGATGCGCCGGCCAGCCGGCCCGGCGGGGAACAGCATCACTCCGGTCTTGTCGGCCACCGCCGACTTGGTCCGGTCAAGGATATTCGGGAACGTGGTGCTGACATCGGTATACATGGCAACCTTGCCTTGGCCGAAAATGGCAACCGACTGGGCCCAACTGATGTTGGGGGCGCCGGGAGGGCCGTATTCGCGGAGCAGACGGGCGTACAGATCGATGGCAGCGATGAATGGCGGGGTGTGTACGGCCGAATTGCCCTTTTCATCCACCCAGTCGGCACCGAAACCATAGAGGAAACTGGAGAACATGGTGATCAGGGCGCTCCTGGCGCCGCGCGAGACGAAACCGTACATGTCGTTTTCGCGGTCGGTAAGTATGCGGGCCGCTTCCTCGAGTTCCTCGAAATTCTCCGGCGGCTTCAAGCCCTTGGCTTCAAAAAGGTCCTTCCGGTAAAACAGCACCTCGCATTCGGCCTGGGCCGGTATGGTGCATTGAAAACCGTTTATGTTGGTGGCCTTTCGCGCCGCCTCGTTAAAATCCTCGAAATCATAGTCCGTGTCGCCCTGAAAATAGGGAGTCAAATCCTCCATCCAGCCGTTCCGATGAAACATCCGCTGATCCTGCAACGGCCGGATCATGAACACATCCATGGCGTCGCTTTGGGCTGTCAGCTCCACCAGCATTTTTTGGCTGGCCTGCTCGTCGCCGTAAACGTCAAGAGCCGCTTTGATGCCGGTTTCCCTGTCGAATTCCTCCAGCAGCCGTTGCATGGAATCGGTGAAGGAATGGGTGGACGCTATCACCCTGATCGTTTGCCCGGAATACGCCATGCCCGACAGAGCGGCAAAGAGGGCGACCAGCAAGATCGCGATACGGTTTTTCATGATCTTTCCTTTCAATAAAAGGGATATCGATATACCCATACCGAAGTGGTTTTCGGTTTATATGGTTCAAGCGATGGCCTGCGCTCGTTTTTCGTTTCCGGAAGCGATAAAGCGAGCAGTCCGCTCGTGCTTATGCAAGGCGATAAGTTCCTGCCGTTGGGATGGGGTCAGACGCGGTTCCAGAGTACTCATGTCTTCCTATTTCTCAAAATATACCCCCTCCTTGT
>JAITKH010000355.1 GCA_031278535.1 Planctomycetota bacterium
CTCTGATGCCGGAGGGGAATTCACTTTCCCGTGGACAGAAACCGGATGAACCGGGGGCGATCCTCGCAAGGTCTCAAGCAGAGGATTGAGACTTTGCGGAACAAGAGGCGAACAAGGCGGCGCCCTCAGGGATCATGCGTTGTTCAATTTTGACAGGCCAGAGTGCGCGACCATGGCCCCCAGGGCGAAAAGCAGGACGGCGAAAAGCAGTTGCAGGCCGTCCGAACCGGCGCCGAAGTTGCAGGCCGGAATCTTGGCGGGCAATTTATGGGCGCCGATTGCCAGGGCCGAAAAGGTGACTGCCAGCATAATGAACATGGGCGCGCGGAGCATCCAGCCCTGGCGGTTTGTCTTCTTCAGGAAGGCGGCGCAAGCGAGAAGCGGCAGGGCGCCCGGAAGCTGGTTGGCGGATCCGGAAAGGGGCCAGATATTCTGGTAGCCTGCGGGGGCCAGGAGATATCCGGACAGCGGGGTCCAGAAAGCGACGACATGGCGGTTGGCGAAGAAGGCGGATCGCTTGGGGATGGGGCGTTTTCACAATTCCAATCCGCGACAAGCATATTTTCCTTGCCGCCGGGGCAAAACGGCATATACTTTTTTTTACGCCGAATCGTGCACGGCTGTTTTCCCGATATTTCGACATTGTGGAGACGCTGAATGAAACTCATCCTCCTCGGCCCTCCGGGAGCCGGCAAAGGAACCCAGGCGAAGTTCATCTGCGAGAAATTCGGCATCCCGCAAATATCGACCGGGGACATGTTGCGATCCGCCGTCAAGGCGGGAACGGAACTGGGGCAGCGGGCAAAGTCCGTCATGGAGGCCGGAGGGCTGGTGCCGGACAACCTGATTATCGACCTTGTGAAGGAACGTATCGCCCAGCCGGATTGCGCCAACGGTTTTCTGTTCGACGGTTTCCCCCGCACCCTGCCCCAAGCCGAAGCGGTACGCGAGGCCGGCGTCGCCATCGATGCCATCGTTGAAATCAAGGTGCCCGACGATTCCATCGTCGACCGGATGTCGGGCAGACGAATCCACTTGGCCTCGGGGCGAACCTATCATGTTACCCACAATCCGCCCAAGACGCCCGGAGTGGATGATGTTACCGGGGAACCGCTTATCCAACGCGATGACGATCAAGAGGAAACAATCCGAAAGCGTCTGGACGAATACCATCGCATGACCGCCGTGCTGTCTGACTTTTACCGGGAAATGGCGGAGAAAGGGGCGGGGACGCCCCGGTTCGTCGTCGTGTCCGGATCGCAAAAGATAGAACAGGTGACCACCGACATCCTGAAAGCGCTGTCAAACTTGTGACCAGGCGTGTTTTCCCTGTCTTCCGGAGAGATACACCAATGCCGCGCCTTTTGCCGCTTGCCTTCCCCGTCATCCTTCTTGCCCTGATCCTTTCCGGTTGCCGTCGGCCGCCGGCCAACGTTTTTCCCGGCACCTCTCCCTATGAGGAAAGGGTGGCAAAACTCAAAATCAATCCGGTCGAAGCCTACGAAATCGCCTTGAAACAGGCGAAGACTGACAACAGGGTGCAATTTGTTTCCCGGCGTCCGACCGTTCTGGTCAAGAATTGGTATGTGTTCAGCCTTCCGCAGGACTCGGGAGCCAGCCTCCAGGGATACCATGTGAACGGCAATACCGGCGAGGTGAAATACATGGGAGAGAAGAAGAGCGTGGGACCGAACCGCAACTGACCGCCGCCAGTCGCCCTATCCAGCCAACAAATCCTGCATGTTCAGTATTTTAATCATATTGACGATGTTGGTGGACGGATTGACAATCTGCAGTGTCCTGTTGGTTTCTTTCAAGTTCTCGAATACCGAATAAATTCCGCTTATGGCCTTGGAACCAACTCTGGTTGTTCCCTTCAGGTCAATCACCAGCTTGGTGACGTCCGGTCGCGCAGCCATCATTTTCAATTCGTCTACAAAAGCGTCTGAAAAAACACCTGTCAATTCCTGATATTTTTTACAAGTTTCAAAGATATATTCCATACCCAAATCTCCATTCATGCAAGTCTTTGGCGCCCAGTCGACTTTTTTTGGTTCATTTTCCACGGCAGCAATTATCGAAAGTGCCGGCTCATCCGAAGGATTCCTCGCCACTCACAAAATCATTTTCTTCATTTTCCTCAATTCGTATCACTACGCGCGACTGTTTTCTTGCAAAAAGGGATAATGGCAAAAAAAGTCAAACTCTCTAATTTTATGATTACTGTCATAACTTCAATAAGGTAAAAATAAACCAGACGAAAATAGCCGTGTACAGTGCAATTCGCATATATCCCCACACCGGATCGAAATGATGATTTTCGACCAGAGGGAAGCCTGGCTCTACAATTTCAGGCCTCGTTCAGGATACCATTGCGGCGTATCATCTGGAACTTCCCAGACGAGAGAAGATAAAGTATAAATTATTTTTCCATTTTGTCAATAATTTATTAGGATTTTGTAAAAGAGCATGAATAAAGAGCCAGAAAGCCGCCATCGGCTGGCGGAATAGGGGGAAAATCGGCGGGAACGAAAAACTTGCCTTCGCCGGAAACAGCGAGAAAATAGCATTCGCGCTCGCGACAATGCGAGAACTGGACAGGAAAATGGACTTGCGCCGCGACAGACAAGATGCCTTTGCCTTCGCCAATCCGGAATGGCTCGACACAATCGATTCCACCAACGACGAATTAAAGCGGCGTCTGGCCCTTTCGCCGCTGGAACGCGGAACCGTGCTGGCAGCTCGGCAACAGACGCGCGGGCGGGGACGCATGGGAAACGCCTGGCATAGCACCCCAAACCGCGATCTTGCCTTTTCTTTTCTTTGGGAAGGCGATTCGCCCGGAGAATCGGCCGGAACCCTTCCCATGGCTTGCGCCTTGGGAGTGATTGACTTTCTGGCCTCGCCAGGACTGGAAATTGCGTCGCTCTGCCGCTGGCCCAACGATGTGATGACCGCCCGTGGAAAAATGGCCGGCATTCTCACCGAGTCGATTCCGGCGGAAACCTCCCTCCTCCTGGTGATTGGTGTGGGTTTGAATGTCTCCAGGGACAATCGGCGCGATCTCCTTGCCGGCGTCGCAACCGCTTCCATCGAGGATTTTTCCGCTGAACGACCCGGTCAGGAAGAACTTCTCAAGCGATTGCTTCCCTTCCTCGCGGCAAGAATCACCGCCTGGGAGAGGAAAGGCTACCCCGCCATGGCCGGGGATTTTGGCGCACTTCTCTGGGGCAAGGGAACGGAAGCGCGGATACGAACGGGAAGCGGTTCCCTGTCGGGCCGGATAACTGGCCTCGGGCCCGGCGGCGAACTGCTTCTGGCCACCAATGGCGGGATGGTGGCGATTACAAGCGCGTCCGGCATCGATTGGAGAATATCGCGAAGCGCCGGAACGGGCGCATGGGAATAATCCGTTCTTGCGGGAAACGGGCAGGAAGCGCCGGAAGCGTCTACGGGCCGAAAAGCCGTTTTTCAAGGTTTTTCGGGCGCATAACTGTACGAGAAGGCTCGATTCTTATACCATTTTCCGTTGATTCAGTCCGA
>JAITKH010000053.1 GCA_031278535.1 Planctomycetota bacterium
CAGAAATTTTTCGCCGCAACCGAATATGCGGCGGTACAGTCTCCCCGCGTCCGGATCGATTGCGTCCGGGATCGAATCGTATTTGATGGAGCCCGTCACCTCGATCCTGTTTTCGGGAACGCCAATTAATTGCAGCCGTTGGGCGTATTCCTCGGTCTGGGCGTACCATTCGTCCACAGCCATGACCATGCGCCGGGCAAGCCAGGGAATCAGGCGCAACCGCCTGGCCGAACGTGCGGTAATCCCGGCGATGGCGACAACCGTGGGTATATTGCGGCGGACCGCCTCGGCCAGGAAGTTTGGCCAAAGTTCCAATTCCATCAGAACGACAAGGCTGGGACGGATGCGATCGAAGGCGCGGGACGCCATGCCGGAAAAATCCAGCGGGAAATAGATGACGTTTCCTTCTCCGAAATGTCGTTCCGCCATGGCGCGGCCGGTGGCGGTGGTGGTGGAGACGCGGATGTCCCAGAACGGATTGTCGGCGTGGAACATCTCCCCGAGTTTTGCCGCTGCCGCCGCCTCGCCCACGCTCACCGCGTGGATCCAGAGACAGGGCGCCTCGCGAAAATTTGCGTCCGAACCTCCCAAGGCGACAGTCGAAGAGGCGTGGAAACGATCGGGGATCCGCCCGGTCTTTTCCAGGACCCTGGCGCCGTAACGGCCGGTGATCAGCCAGTGCCAGAGGAAATGCGGCCCCAATACCGGGGCATAAAGGAGATCAAGCGTATTCATCCCGTCCGTTCATCTCCGCCTGCCGCAGCATTTCTTGAATTTCTTGCCGCTGCCGCAGGGACAGGGTTCGTTGGGGCCTACCTTCCTGCCCGCGTTGCGGATGGTGGATCGGGCCGGGCCCCCGGCCTCGGCCCCAATCTGATTCGCAGCCTCGGCTTTGGCCGCAAATTCCCGTTGGGCTTCCTCCCGGGCCTGGATTCTCTCCCGCGGCCGCATCTGGGATCCGGCCGGAGCCGGATTCACCCGCATCGCAAGCTGCGCCACCTCGTTTTCAAAATTTTCCCACATCTCCTCGAACATTTCGAATCCCTCGATCTTGTAGCGGATCTTGGGATCCTGCTGTCCGTAAGAACGAAGGTGTATGGCGTCTTTCAGGAGGTCCATGGAATACAGGTGATCCATCCATTTGCGGTCAAGCGTTTCGAGAAGAATCAGCCGTTCGATTATCCGAAGCATTTCCGGACCAAGGCGCGCCTCCCGTTCGTCATAAATCTTTTTAAAAAGTTTCATAAAATAGCCGGATAGTTTCTCCCCCTCGTCGCTCTGCCCCGTCGCCTCCCGCATGGCTCCGGGATCGGGTTCGACAAGAAACAGGGAGCGCATCTGATCGGCCAGGGCGATGAAATCCCATTCCTCGGCCGGCCGGGCCAGAAAATCCTTAGTTCGACGGACGATGTAACTGGAGCAGTATTCCAGGATCGACTCCCGAAGATTTGTGCCTTCCACCCAATTCTGCCGCCTTTCGTATACCACCTTCCGCTGTTCGTTCATCACCTGATCGTATTCGAGCAGGTTTTTGCGGATTTCGAAATTCCGCTCCTCGACCTTGCGCTGGGCGTTCTCCACCGTCCGCGTCACCATCTTGGACTCGATGGGCACGCCATCCCGAAGCCCGGCCCATTGCATGAAGCGCTTGACCTTGTCGGCGGCGAACATGCGCATGGTGTCGTCCTCGAGGGAGAGGAAGAAACGGCTGGAGCCGGGATCGCCCTGCCGTCCCGAACGGCCGCGAAGCTGGTTGTCGATGCGTCGCGCCTCGTGACGCTCGGTGCCGACGATGTGGAGACCTCCGAGGCCGGCCACCGTCCCGACAACGGCGGGGCCGTGCAACCCCCATTCCCGCCAGAACGCCCTGAGTTCGGCATCCCATTCATCCAGAGATTTTTTGGCGAAGGGGGTATCCTTGACCTTGCTCTCGGGAAAGCGAAGGTAATGATCGACCCAGGCCTCAAGCAACTTCGCACGGATTTCCTCCCGGGGCATTCCGGCGTCGAGATCTTTTTTCGGGGCGAGGCCGCGCTTCCGCCAGTGGTCCAGAATGTCTTCCAGGCTAAAGGTTCCAAGTTTGATGTCTGTGCCGCGGCCGGCCATATTGGTGGCAACGGTGACCGCCCCCATCTTGCCGGCCTCCGCCACGATCATCGCCTCGCGGGCATGATTCTTGGCGTTGAGCACCTCGTGTTCGATGCCGTGGCGTCTCAGCATATTCGAAATGATTTCGGATCGCTCGATAGAGACGGTGCCAATCAGGATGGGCTGCCCGACGGCATGCACGTCCGCCACATGGTTAATGATGGCCTCGTATTTCTCCGCCAGGGTGCCGTAGACCAGGTCGGGATAGTTTATCCGCCGGAGCGGGCGATTTGTCGGTATCGCCACCACGCCCAGGCGGTAGATGCGGTCGAATTCTTTGGCCTCGGTCATAGCGGTGCCGGTCATTCCGGCCAAGCGATCATACAGGCGGAAAAAGTTTTGGTAGGTGATGGTGGCGACGGTTTGCGATTCCTCCTTGATGGTGAGTTGCTCCTTCGCCTCCACCGCCTGATGAAGCCCGTCCGACCAGCGCCTCCCCTCCATGACCCGTCCGGTGAACTCGTCCACGATGAACACTTCGCCGTCGCGGACGATGTAATGATGATCCTTTTTGTAGAGGGCATGGGCGCGAAGGGCGTTGTCGATAAAATGGGGCATGTCGAGGTTTTCGCCCGAGTAGATGTCCTGCATCCCGAGAATCCGGAGGGCCTGGTGCATCCCCCGCTCGGTGAGTTTTGCCGAGTGGTCCCGCTCGGAATAGACGTAGTCCCAGTCCTCCTCCGCCACCAGCCTGGCGTCTTCGCGTTGAAGGCCGTCGGCGCGCATGATTTCGGCTATCCGATCCTCGACATGATTCTGCTCCCCGCCCTGCAGGCGGCGGGCAACCCGATCGGCCTCGTAATACTTGTCCGCAGTCTGGTGGGTCGATCCCGAGATAATGAGAGGGGTTCTGGCCTCGTCGATCAGCACCGAGTCCACTTCATCCACGATGGCATAGTGCCGATCAGCCTGGACTTGATCTTCCTGCCTCACTTTCAGGTTGTCCCGGAGATAGTCGAAGCCAAACTCGGAATTCGTGCCGTATACGACGTCGCCGCGATAAATCGGATACCGATCGTCCGAATCCATGCCGGCCTGGATGGCCCCGACCCGCATGTCGAGAAACTCGAACAGAGGCCGATTGTATTCGCTGTCGCGCTTGGCGAGATAATCGTTCACCGTCACCACATGCACGCCCCGCGAAATCGGAACGATGATCTCCGGCCGGCGAAACGTCTGCTCTCCGCCCGGCTCGGGCCAAAGACGATCCATCAGTTCCCAACGCTCGTTCCCGTTTTCGTCGCGGAAACGGCCATAGGGTTTGAATGCCCACTGTTCCCTGTCCTCTCCCTGCTCTCTTTCGGCCAGCCCGATCCATTCGCCGGTGGGGCGCAGAGCCATCAGGCAGCTTGGCAGAGTGGCGACTAGGGTTTTGCCTTCCCCCGTCACCATTTCGGCAATTTTTCCTTCGTAGAGGACGATTCCCCCGAGTATCTGGACGTCAAAATGAGCAAAGTGGCGGATTTTCCCCTTCACCGGCTTGTAGACAAATCCGCCGCCCT
>JAITKH010000087.1 GCA_031278535.1 Planctomycetota bacterium
CGCGACTATGCCTACGCCCTTTTCGACGTCATCACCGATCTCAGCCCCCGCTTTACCCGCGCCTACCATATCGGCGCACTCCTGCTAAGCGCTTCTGGAACCGTTCAGGCCAACCGCTCCGCCTGCGACCTGCTCAACAAGGGCGTCCGAATCGGCGGCGTGGAGGCGGAGGCGGGCCGCCCGTTCGTCCCCGATCCCCGCTGGCTTTTCCACGTCATTCTCGCCAATATTTACGAGACCTCTCTGCAAACCCTTCTCCGCCGGAGCGGCGATTCCGCCGGGGCGGCCGACGCGCGGCAGGCCGCCAGGCGCGAATTCCATCTGGCGTCGACCGCACCCGAGGCGCCGGTATACGTACAGGAAGCGGCGGCCGGATATCTCCGCCTCAACACCGGGGGAGGGAATGTCGAGGACTCTCTTCTCGCCATCCTTTCGGTGTGGCGGGAATTGCGGGATTTGGCTGAACGGCGGGGAGACGAGGAAGTACGGAAGGATATGGAGGAGCGGGCGAAGACGACGGAGGAACGCATCCTCGCCATCCGCCTCACCCGGGCTATCGAGGCGGATTTATCCCGGGCGGGGAAACGCTATCTTGCTGAACGGGGACAACCACCCGAAACGGTGGACGATCTGCTTCGGGACGGCCTGATTCCCGGATTGCCGGCGCGTCCTCTTGAAACCGGAGATTCCAGAGAAACTTGGCTGGCGCTTCCGGACGGATCTTTCAAAAGCCGGCTTTTGGCCGGTCTGGAAACCGAGGGGCATCTGGATTACCTCCGCAACGCCGTCGTCAATTTTGTCCGCGACAACAGGAAAATGCCTGCCAGCGAAAACGATCTGCTTGAAAAGCGGTACCTCGATTTCTTTCCTGAACCGCCATTGAAAGCGATCGGACAGGCCTATGTATGGGAACAAAACCGGGGCTTCTCCAGCCGCATGCCCGAAGGTCCGGAACCCCCGCCGGAGAAGGACGCCCAAGATGGCGGCGCTTGAGGCCGGAACCAAGCCGCCCCGTTATCTTCTGGCTCTCGAAAGCTCATCCGCCGAAGGCGGAGCGGCCCTGCTGGCCGATGGCGAGCCAATCGCGAACGTTCGGCTTTCCGGCGGTCTGCGGCACGGCCGGGAGTTGCTGCCGGCCGCCGCCGGACTGCTCGCGCGGCAGGGAATCGTCCCCGCCGGCCTATGGGCCGTTGGGGTTTCGTCCGGTCCCGGTTCCTATACCGGTCTCCGGATCGGCGTCATGGCCGCCAAGGCGCTTGCCTATGCCTGCGGGTGCCGCTTGGCCGCAGTTTCCAGCCTGGCGGCCGTCGCCCTTGCCCTTTTTCGGATCGGTTTGGCGGAAACGGGCGATTGGGTTTTGACCGCCGTGGACGCCCGACGGGATGAATTGTATGTGGGCTTATATCTGATGGAAGGCGCCGGTGTCCGGCCGCTGGCGGAAGACCGGGCTTTGGCTCCCGAAGAAGCCAGGAAATTTCTGGATGGCCTGGAACAGGAAGGCGTCGGATTGGGCGACGAAAAGGGAAAAAGGCGTCTCCGCCTGGCTGGCAACGGTTTTTCGGCTTATCCGGAACTGTTCGCGAGGGTGAACGGGGAAGGAGCCGCAATAGCCCTTCCCGACGCGATTGCCGTCGGCCAATTGGCTTGGGTGCGCCTTGCCTCCGGACAAAAGGACGATCCCATGTTCCTCCAGCCGAAGTATCTGCGGCGCGACGCCGGGAACGGCTGGCAGCGCGACCGGCTGATCGAGGCTTGAGCATCCATCCCTACAATTCCACTCCCATTTCCCTGGCAATGGTCATGATGCGCTTGATAATCAAAGGATTATCGGAAGATTCCGCATCGACATTGTCCGGGTCCACCCCTTTCATGATGAGCTTGATTTTGAAAGAGGGAATAAGACTCGGATCACCATGCGTCCGTTTTTGGATGAGGGTGTCGAGAAGTATTTTCGCTTTACCAGCCATATTTCAAAATCTAATCGCAATTGCGACTGAATTCCCGGCTTGATGGAAAACAACGAATCGCCATCCTGCCATAAACAAATCATAGAAATACGGTAAACATTCCAATCACCAAGCGAATCCTGACAAGGTTCTATCGTATCCTGGAAAGAGTTCATGTCAAGCCATAAATTTGAAAAAAATCGTGCTGTTCTTACGCGCCCTATCGTCGAGCTCTGCCAATGCTCGCCGACTGGACCAAGCGCCCGTCGCGGGGAAGGCGAAGTTTCTGGTTCGG
Source organism: Planctomycetota bacterium (assembly GCA_031278535.1). Classification (GTDB taxonomy): domain Bacteria; phylum Planctomycetota; class SZUA-567; order SZUA-567; family SZUA-567; genus JAJBSZ01. The sequence goes on from JAITKH010000087.1 coordinate 2,242, forward strand.
ATAAATAAGAGGATTGTTTCTGGCGTCGCGCTTCAAGTTATTCTCCCGAATGACCCAATCAATGATCTCCTGATCGCGGACCCCAAGAAGCCGGTACACAACTTGGGCCACGCCCTCTCCCTTCTTGACCTGAGCCGTAACGACGTCGCCTCCGGCGTTCTTGCCCGGTGTTCTCTCCAGAGCGCCGGCGGTTCCGGTTCCAATGGTCCGGGGCTGCGGATTGTCGGGCTCGGAGGTCCGCGCGATTGCGGCGGCCCGAATATGGGAACGATTGGACGCCTGCGGCGCTCTGAGGCGGCTATTGAATTCAGCTGTTTCCCTGATTCTCCCTGATGGGTCCCGAACTTCATTCACCCTGAGTTTCCCGTTTTCGGCGTTGCTCCCCTGAAGGAGCATGTCTGCCATCCGCCCCTGCCTGCTCTCGGCATTCCGCCCGGCGAGTTGCCGCCTGCTTTCCTCGGCCTGGCGGGACAGAATCGACTTGTCGCGCTTCAACTGTTCGGCAAGTTGCCGCGAATGGTCGAGTTCGCCCCGTATGGCGTCAAGATTGCCCCTGGTTTCCCGCACTTCTTCGGAAAGCTCGCTGATCCTCTGCTTCGCCTCCGCCAATTGCCGCTCTGGCTGTTCGGATCGGAACCAGTTGAATACCGGCAGGAAGGCAAGAAGCAGAATTGCCGCCCCCGCCAGAGAATAGCCCGCTGTCTGACCCCTGCGGCTCCGGACAAGCGACGAGCGTAATTCTCCGGTCTCCGAGCATTGGCGCTCCACCGTGAGGACCAAATCATCCCTTTCCTTCTGGAGGCCGGGCATTACCTCCCCCACCACCTCGTTATAGGCAGTGCGCAACTCTTCGAATTCCTTGTATAGGCGCCTATGCTCGGAAAACAGGGCGGCGCCCTTCGCCGCTTCTATCTTGTCCGCTTCGATTTTCCGTTCCGCCGCCGCCAGACCCGCCTCCACTTCAGCCAAGCGCCCTTCCGTTTTTCCAGCCTTCTCCTTTGCCTCGGCCAGAAGCGTTTCCAATTCGGCGGTACGCGCCGCTTTTTCCGTTTCCCTGGCCTGGGCATCGTCGATCAGGCGGCCGAATTCTTCCAGGCAACGATCGGTTTCGAGCCGGTATCGCCGTCCGGCCTCCCGCTCCAATTCCAATTCGGACAACCCATAGGGTTCCGAAACGATTATGGCCCAGCCCGCCCCCTCGCCCGTTTCCGACTCCTCCGTGGCATCGGGAGGCCGGCGGGCGCCAAACAGAAAGCGGAGCAATTCGAAACGATCCATAGGAGAAAGGAACGGGGCAGAACTGTTTTCGGGCGCGGAGGAGGCGTCCCTGTCCATCTCCCCATCCCCGTCCATGTCCGATTCGGAATCTTCCTTTCCCTCGTCCATTCCAGAGACGCGCCGCAGACATAAAATCCTGGACATCTCGTCATTTCCGGCCCCGGGATCGTCCCAGGAATTGCGGAACAGGATAACATTGGCGCCGGCTTCGGCGACGTTCTCCACCAAATCCAGCGGAGTAAGCAGGGTTATCGTTTCGGACAGCGGCGCCTGTTCGTCGCCGGGTTCCGAATCCGTGCCGCCAGCCGCCGTCTCCAGAACCTCGGACAGGGCGGGTACTGGCGGGAATGGCAATGTCGGTTCGGAATCCGCCGAAACGGCGGTCCGGACAATGGCGCGAGGTTCGGCCGGAATGTCGGGATTGGCGGTATCGGGTTCCGTTGTCCTCGCCAATTTGAAGGCTTTCGGCGCTGCCGGGAATTCCGGCTCCAGGACTGCAAATTCCCGCGAAGCGGAAGAGCCGTTGTCGGTACGAGAAAGAACGATTTCGGACTTTCCGGACGCCA
>JAITKH010000167.1 GCA_031278535.1 Planctomycetota bacterium
ATCTACGGCCTCGCCAGCGGCGTTTCGGTCGGGGAGGTATTCATGGGCGGATTCATCCCCGGATTCATGCTTGCCGGCGGCATGTCAGTGTATTCGATCATCTACGGCCTGAAAATGCATTCCGCACGGCCCCGCAAAAAGTTCTCGCTTTCCGAACTCGGGGTCGCCCTGAAGGACGCCATCTGGGCGCTGTTGATGCCTCTTATTGTCCTTGGGGGCATCTACGGTGGCGTCTTCACCCCGACCGAGGCGGCGGCGATCGCCTCTCTGTACGGGCTTTTCGTCGGGCTTCTCGTCTACCGCGAACTCACCCTCAGACTTCTTGGCGCAATCCTCAAACAGGCGGTCGTGAACAGTTGCATGATCATGTTCATTGTGGCGGCGGCTACGGTGTTCGCTCTGGTCATGACCCGGGAACAAATTCCCGCCAGAGTGACAGAATTCATCGTTTTCGTCGCCCGCGGCAGGTTCATGTTCCTGCTGTTGGTTACGCTGTTGCTGTTCGTTGTGGGTACCTTCATGGACACCGTTCCGGCCGTGATGATCCTAAGCCCCATTCTGGTGCCGGTGCTTTCCAAATACGACATCAGTCCGGTGGCATTCGGCGTCATCATCATCATCAACCTCGGCATCGGCCTGGTGACGCCTCCAGTCGGCCTCAACCTTTATGTCGCGGCGGGGCTGCGGAACACCGGCCTGGAAAAGGTGTTGAACAGACACCTGATCATCTATATTTTCTGTGCCATCGTCGTGTTGACGCCGTTGATGGCCGTGCCGCAAATAATCACCTTTATTCCCGACATGATGAAGCCGCGGAACTGATCAGAGATGTTCGGCCCGGCGGCTCATGTCCACCGGGGGCTTTCCCTCCCGCCCCCGCCGGTAAATCGGCAGGTAGGCGTCGCGGTCGCGCATCATGCAGCCGGCGCGGCCGCCGTCGCGCATAATCACCGTGCAGTTGCCGCAGGCGAGACAGCATTTCCCGGGATCAAGACCCCGCCCCGAGAGGATGTCGCCGGCGAAGCCAGGGTAGGCAAAAGCCTGCCGGCCGAAGCCGGCCAGGCGGCACCAGCCGTCCCGGAGCAGGCCGGCCGCGACGCCGGCACCGAAGAAACGGAACCAACTGAGGCCGGTGGCGACGACAACCGCGCCGGGAACGGAGGCCTGGACGGCGCGGCCGGCGGCGAGAAGCTTGGCCGCCCCCAGCATGGGATGCTCCGGCGGCGTGTAATACCCGTGGTCGTAGGGCCGATTGACATGAGGATTGAAATAGGGGTTGCCGCAGGTCACGTCCAGCAGCAGGACTCCCCGCGCCGCCAACCTTTTCGCCAATTCCGCCGGCTCCGAGAAATCCGGAATGCGGTGATTGTCCTCGCTCACGCCCCAGCCATAGGGGCGGGGAATCGAGTCCCAGACGCCGAACCGGCTGGCAAGGGCGACCCGCCCGCCCAATTCCGCCTTGATGGCGTCAACGATTTCCAGCATCAGCCGGATCCGGTTTTCAAACTCGCCGCCATATTTGCCCGGCCTGGTTCTTGCTCCCAGCAATTCGCCCAGGAGGTAGCCGTGGCACGCCTTGATGTCCACGGCGTCGAATCCGGCGCCGGCCGCGAGGACGGCGCCGGCGACAAACGAGTCGCGGAGGCGTTCCAGTTCGTCGTCGCCGACGATCCGCCCCGGCCGGCGATCCAGGATGGGATTGGGACAGGCGATGACGGGAGAGGGACCGGCGGGATCGTGACAGCTCTGCCGCCCGGAATGGGTGAGCTGGAGCACGGTCGCGGGGCGCCGCAGGCCCGCCGGCAAAGCTTCCAGCGCCTCTTCCCGCAGGCGGCGGAAAACATCGGCATTCCCGGCGTGAATCCATAATTGGCGTGGATTCGCCCTGCCCTCCGGGACGACCGCCGTGGCTTCGAACCAGAGAAGCCCGGCGCCGCCGGCGGCGAAGCGGCGATAGCGCCGGAAGGTCAATTCGTCCGGCGAACCATCCGTTTTGCCGTCGACCCCCTCCATCGGATGGATGGCGAGACGATTGGGAATGGAGAGGCCGGGAAGTTCCAAATTCCCGGAACATGGGGAAAGATCCCGGGAATAGGGCAGTTCCGGCGCCAAGCGCTCCACGGCCGCAAGGAAATCGGCTTCCGTCCGGTAGTCGAAACGCTTGAACCCGGTTTCCATCGGCATATCCCTTGGCGCCGTCATCCCCTTCCCGTCCTTTCTGTTACGGAATCAGCACCGCTTTGACCGTTTCCCCCCTTTCCACCGCCGCCAGGGCCTCGTTGGCCTTTTCCAGGGGATAACGATGGGTGATCAGGCCGGCATAGGGTTCCGGATTGTCGAGGATAAGTCCCAGGGCCTGCCGCAAGTGCCTGGTATCGGAGAGCCAGACGCCCTGAACGGTCAGGTTCATGAGATTGACGATTCGAAACCAGTCCACCGCGATTTCGCCGGTGGGAACGGCGATGCCGGCGGTGAGAACCACCCCGCCCCGTCGGGCCAGCCCCAGCGCCTCGGAAACGGCGGCGTTGGTTCCGGCGCATTCGTAAACCCAGTCGGCGCCGCGTCCGCCGGTCAGTTCCCGTATCCTGGCCCGACGCTCTTCGGGACTGGTGACGCCGCGATCAAGAACATGGGTGGCCCCGAGCCGGCGGCAGATGGTGGTGCGGGGAGATTCCCGGCCAATCACCACGATGTTCCGGGCGCCGGCCCTTTTCGCCAGGTCCACGGCGAAGGCGCCGAGCGGCCCCGGTCCCTGGATGACGGCCGTATCGCCGGTTTCGGGGCGGCGCATGTCGAAGCCATGGGCGGTGGTGGCTCCAGAACAGCAGGCCGGAACCAGGACGGCCGGGTCCAGGTCGGGAAAATCGCGAAGCGAAATCAGCTTTGCCCCCCGCCGGAGCATGATATGGCTGGCGTAGCAGCCGTTCAGATGCGGCGGTTCGTCCATGGGTACGTGGATGCCATAGGTGCGCCGGTTCTGGCAGAGGGCTGGATCCCGCAGGATCACGCAGAAATGGCAAACTCCACAAGAGAGGCCGCGCTCCCAGGCGATCCAGTCGCCGGGACGGACCTCCCGGCCATCGATGTCCCTGAGCGTTCCGCCCGAGGCGACCAGTTCGCCGATGCCTTCGTGGCCGGGTATGAGCGGCGCCCTCACCCGGATGTCCTCCCCCTTGGCGATATGGACGTCAGAACCGCAGACGCCGGCGGCGAGCATCCGCACCAGCGCCTCGCCCGGACCGGGTTCAGGAAGCGGCATCTCCCGCATCAGGAGGGGCCGGTTGAATTCCTCAATCGCCATCGCCCGCGCCTGTTCGCCCATGGCAATCCCTCCCTTTGCCGTCCTTCCCTTTTCCCGTCCGGGAAAGGCGGATTCTCCGTTCTGCAGCGGGCTTTCGCCGCCAGCGTTCCTGTCCGCGGCAACGGATTATTGGAGCCGGCCCGACAATTCCTGATCCCAGTGCTCGACGATTTGCTTCGGCGCGTAGACAAACATCATGCGGAGTTCGGAGGAGCCGGTGTTCCGGAGGGCGTGTTCGCGGTTTCGTTCGACAAACACGCAATCGCCCGCCGCCAACCCGGCGGTTTCCCCGTCCACCGTCATCTCTCCCGCGCCCTCCAGGATGAAATAACTTTCCACCGTTTCGTGATGATGGGCGGGGATGCAGCCGCCGGGATGGATCTCCACATATCCCTGGCAGAACAATTCGCCCGGCAGGGCGCCGTTGTCGCCCAGGATAACTCGCGTACGCCGGCCGGCCGGAAATTCCATCCCCTCGATATCGCGGACGTTTACCCTTTGCATTCCCGTACCCTCCCGACGGACGGGCGGACAATCAACCGTCCCCTGATTTCGATCCTCGCCGGATCGGATCCCGCCCGGCCCTGGATGCGCCGCATCAACCTTCCAACCGCCCTACCGGCAATGCGCTCGACAGGATGCTCATAGGTGGTGAGCGGCGGAAACATGTGCTGGGAGGTGGCGATGTCGTCGAAGCCGGCCACCGACACGTCGTCCGGAATGGACAGGCCGCTGTCGTAAATTCCGCTGTATATCCCGAAAGCGATGATGTCGACGAAGGCGAAAAAGGCGGTGGGCCGCTTCCGCCGCTCCAGGAGCCGCCTCGTCGCCCGATAGGCGTCGTCGATTCCCCGGACGTCCGGGGCGAGATATCGCTCGTAGTCGTCAATCCCGTTCTCGGCAAAGGCCTGGCGGCAGCCATCCAGCCGCTGCCGGTAATGTTGCGATTCGGGGGCCATGACCAGGCAGGCTATCCGGCGGTGCCCCATCCGGATCAGGCGGGTGACGATCTCCCGGGCGCCCCGCCGGTTGTCGTTGGTGACGCAGTCCACTCCCAGGTCGAAACTGCGGTTCACCAGGACGGCCGGAATGCCGCCGTCCCGGAGCGATGCGATCCGTTCGGCGCAATCGCAGTCGTTGATGCCGGTGAAGAGGACGCCGTCCACACGGTCGCTTCGCAGCGCCTCGATATGCCGCTTCTCCCGGGCTGGATTGCCGCCGCTGTCGCAGAGGATCAGCGAATAGCCCTGTTCGTCCGCCAGCTTCTCGACGCATTGCACCAGCTTCGGGAAAAAGGGATTGGTGAGTTCGGGAATCACCATGGCCAGCGTGCGGGTAAAGCCGCCCCTGAGCCCCCGCGCCAGGGAATTCGGACGATAGTCGAGACTGGCCACCGCCTCAAGGACCCTTTCCCGGGTCGCCTCGTCGACCCGCACCTTCCGGGACAGCGCCCGCGAGACGGTGCTGGTGGAAACTCCGGCCAGTTTCGCCACATCCTTGATGGTGGCCATCAGCCAAAAACCTTGCCGGCCGCATACTCGCGCCAGATTGTCTCAAACCAGGCATCGTCGGGCGGCAGCGGCCGCACCGGCCGCCAGGACGTCTCGCACCGCCCGTCGGCATAGACAATTTCCTGGATCATGCCGGCCAGACGGCCGTCGTCCAGGCGGTGGGCAAAAATGTCGGGGAGATCCGGTGCCGGCTTCCCCCCCTTCGGATCATGTACGAGATAGGAACCGCGGCTGCCGCCGCCCCGGGCGATATAGTCGCCGATGGCGAAAAGATAGACATAGTGGCAGACAGCGAGATCCCGCAGTTGGTGGAACGCCCGGAGCTGATCCGGACCGGCTATTTTCACTCCCGCCCCGATGCGATCCAGTTGCGCCTTCGCTTCGGCCAGGGCTTCCCGGACGCCTTCGGCCGAGCGGATGTGGGCGGCGCAACGGGACATCCGCTTGCCTATGGCCTTCCGTTCCGCCGCAAGATCGAGGAGCGGACCGCCCCGCTCCAGCGCTTCCTCGCCGAAAGCCACGCCCGCGGACAATTGTTTTCCCGCCAGGGCGAGCAGATGTTCCCTCCGGGGAGGGGTTTCGTCACGCGAATGGCGGAGGATGTACTGGCCGGCCCGGATGCCGCCGACTTGGCCGGCGTTCAAGGAACTGCCGCCAGGGCGGTACACCCCATGAGTTCCGTTTACCTCGCCAATGGGATAAAGATTGGGGATGCTGCTGCGCCACCAGCCGTCGCCGGCGAGACCGCCGTTGTTGTGCTGGGCCGATACCGCGATTTCCAGCTCCTCCCGCCGGAGATCGATGCCGTGTTGCGAAAACAGGTCGATGGCGGCCGGATTCATGTGCTGCAGGCGATCGATCGGCTTCTCCAGAAGAGATCCGGAATTGGCGAGGTACTCCCGCGCTTCCGCATTCAATTGTGAAAAATCCGCCGCTCCGCCGTTCTCCAGCCGCGACGGGTTCCGGGCATAGTCAAGAAATACCCGGCGTCCCCGACAGACGATCTCGTTATACACCAGGATGTCGATGAGGGAAGAACCCGGAATCTCCGTCTTTCTCGGATCGAAAGGCCATTGGTAGCCCTTGAGGAAGATGGCGGTAAGCATCCCGCCGGCATCCGGAAAATACGGATCCAGGAATTCCCTCTCGTCCCCGCCGTCCGGATCGCGGGAAACATAACGCGGCAGGGACTGCTGATAGGTGCCGGACAGGTTCCAGCGGAATTTGACCGAAGCGACGCCGAATTGGGATTCGGTCAGATTTTTGCCCCTGGCCCCGGCCCGAAGGGCAAGCCCCGTGCTCCCCGTCTGGGCGGGAGGATAGACCGAAGTCTCGTACATTCCCGCCTCGCCGCCGGTGGCCAGAATGACATTCGCGGCGGCGAAGACGGCATAACGGCCGTTCCGCTCGCCAAGACGGTCCAGATCGAGGGCGAGGATGCCCAGGACGCGGCCGTCGCCGGGTACATCCCCGACCAGGAGTTCCACGGCCTGCATCCGATCGAAAACAGCTATGCCCCTTACCCGGACCTCCTCCAACAGGCGTTCCTGCATATAGCGGGAAGTGAGGGGACCGGCGGAGGTTCCCCGCCGAAGCGGATCGTGGTCTGTCTTGTAGCCGACGTATTCCCCGAAGGAGTTATGGGGGAAGGGAACGCCCAATTCCACCAGATGGAAGAAGCAGCGGGACGAAAGGGCCGCCTCGGCCAGGGCGGTATCGCCATCGACCGCCCCGCCGTCGAAAATGGCCCTGGCCATTTGCCGGACGCTGTCGCCCTCGGCGCCGCACAGGGTCAGCTTGTAGTAAGTCTGCTTGTCGGAGCCGGTGTTCCGGGAGGTTCCCAGCTTTACCCCCTCGGTGACGACGCAGACGCTTTCCATCCCTTCCCGCCGGAGAAAATCGGCGGCGTTCAGGCCGGCGGCGCCGCTTCCGACGACGACGGTGTTGAAGCGATGGAAAGCGGCGCGGACGCCGTCGATTTCAATATACTCCCCTTTTTTTCCCGACATGAAACGCCCCCGCTCAATTTGCCAGGCCCGGCAGGAACATTGTCAACGCCGGGATATACGTCAGCACCATGAGGAAAATCGACATGACGATCCAGAACGGTATGAGCGGCCGGATCATTTGGGATATGGGGACGCCGGAAATTCCGGAGGAAACGAACAGGGTGATGCCAACCGGCGGCGTGCTCATGCCGATGGCGAGATTCGCCACCACCACCAGGCCGAAATGGATGGGATCCATCCCGAAAGTCTTCACCACCGGCAGGAGGATGGGGACGGTCAGGATGATAGCCGGCGTCGCGTCCAGAATCATGCCCAGGAGTAGCAGGACGATGTTGATCAGGAGCAGGATGACATATTTGTTGGAGGTAAGGGACAGCATGGCGTCGGCGATCATGCGGGGAATCTGTTCGCGGGTCAGGATCCAGGCGAGGATGTTGGTGGCGGCGACGCAGAACATCACCGAAGCGGTGACCATGGCGCTCCGGTAGAGGATGTCCGGAATTTCGCCGAAGCGAAGCTTGCGGTAGACGAATTTGCCGACGAGGGCGGCGTACACCACCGCCACCACCGAGGCTTCGGTGGCGGTGAAGAAGCCGCCGAGGATGCCGCCCATGATGATGACGACCATGAACAGCGCCCAAGCCGAGTCGAGGAACGACTTGAGCATCCTGACGATTGGGGCGCGGGCTTCGGCCTGATAGTTGTTCCTGAGGGCGGAGGCGTAGCAAATCAGCATCAGTCCGGAGCCGATGAATATCCCCGGAAGATATCCCCCCAGGAACAGCTTGCCGATGGAAATGTTGGCTGCCGAAGCGAAAATGACCATGGGGATGCTCGGAGGGATTATCACCCCCAGCGGTCCGGCGGTGGCGGTCAGGGCCGCGGCGAAAGGCTTGGCGTAGCCGTGCCTCTCCATCGCCGGGATGAGGATGGAGCCGATGGCGGCGCTGGTGGCCTGGGCCGATCCGGAAATCGCCCCGAAGAACATGGAGGCGATGACGGAAACCATGGCCAGACCGCCCCGGATATGGCCGACGACGTCGGTCGCGAACTGTACGATTTTGGAGGATATCCCTCCCCTGTCCATGAGGTTGCCGGCCAGGATGAAGAAGGGAATCGCCAGCATGGCGAAGGAGTCGATTTGGGTGAACATCCGCTGATCCACCACCGTCAGCGGTACGTTCCTGGCGATGATGGCGCCGACGGCAGCTATGCCGATGGCGAAGGCCACCGGTACGCCGACGAGACAAAGGCCGCCCAAAAGGGAGAATACGAGCCAAATCATGCGCGTCCCTCCCCGGCCGGCCTACGGAAGTCGTTCCGCAGCAGCTCCACCAGGTGGAGCGCCATCAGCAGGCCGCTCAGCGGCAAGGCGGCGTAGGGAACGATCATCGGCAGCCTCATGGCCGGCGAGAACTGTGTCCGGATGCGGTGGAGCAATTCCCAGCCGTGGAAGGTCATGATGTACGCGAAGAAGAAGATGGCCAGATAACAGAAGACCCGGAGACACCGGGCGGGAACGCGCGGCAGCTTGCTGGTAAGCACGTCGACCTGGAAATGGCACCATTCGCCCACCGCCGTCGCCGCTCCGATGAAGGTCAGCCATACGAACAGGTACCGCGAGACCTCCTCCGACCAGGCCAGGGGATCGCGAAGCGCCACCCGCCAGAACACCTGGGCGAAGCAGAAGACGGCGAGAAGGATCATGAGGACGATGAGGAGATACCTTTCCCCCCTCCTCACCCCTCTGAAAAAGACATCCATCGAAAAATCTCCTTCCGGTCGGGGCGGGCTGCGGGCGAAACGGGGAAAGAAATCGGGATCGCCCGGCCGCGCCTCCGGGCGATCCGAACCCGGACGGCTATTTCGCCTGCGCCTGGATCTTGTCGATCAGATCCTGGCCGACGATGGGGGCGTACTTTGCCCACACTTTTTTCGCCGCGTCGCGGAAATCGGCGAGATCGACGTCGTTGAACTTGGCGCCCTCTTCCACCAGCAGCTTTTCGGTGCTTTCCTCCAAATCGACCCAGGCCTTCCGCTCCCATTTGACCATGTCGTCGGCGGCTTGGAGAAGCGCCTTCTGGTGCGAATCGGACAGGCTGTTGAAGTAGTCCATCGACATGAGGACGATATCCGGGGTCATCATGTGGAAAGTGCGGGAGAAATAGGGGGCTGCCTCATAATGCGCCTGCATCTGGTAGAAGATGGGGGCGTTCTCGGCCCCGTCGATGACGCCGGTCTGGAGGGCGGTGTAAATGTCGCCCACCGGCATTGGGGTGCCGCTGGCGTTGAAGGCGGCCATGGAGTCCATGAAGATGGGGCTTTCCGGAACCCGGAGCTTCATGCCCCTGACGTCCTCGAACTTCAAAATCGGCTTGTTGCGATTGTAGATGCTGCGGATGCCGGCGTCAAGATAGGCCAGGCCGTAGAAACCGTGCTGCGGCAGGAAGGTTTTCAGGAAAAGTTTTCCCACTTCGCCGTCCAGCACCCTGTAAAAATGTTCGCGGCCGGAGAACATATAGGGGAGGTCGAAGACCTGGATCTCGGGGAAATAGGAAGAGAGCCCGGTGGTCATGGTCTTGGCGATGTGGACGGTCCCGAGGTTGAGCCCCTCCACCAGGTCCCGCTGGTTGCCGAGGGCGGAATTGACGAAGACCTGCACCTCGACTTCGCCGTTGGTCAATTCTTTTACCCGATCAGCGAAATAGTAGTAGGAGCGGGAATGCGGATGTTCCTCGGCCAGCACGTCGCCCATGATCAACTGGATTTTTTCGCCCGCCCCCGCGAATTGACAGACGGCCAGCAGCAACGCGAATACCATCAACGGCAAACGTTTCATATTCATCC
>JAITKH010000289.1 GCA_031278535.1 Planctomycetota bacterium
GCTTCCTGGTCGGCCGTCTTTGCGCCGGTCAGAGAACATTGCTCCCCGCCATCGACGACGCCGTCCACAAGAAGACCGGGCGCAAGGCGGACGGAGCGAGAGTCTGCCGCGACGCCGTCCGCTCCACAGCCTCGGAGACCGTCTTCTGCCGGGCCTTGCACTACATCCCGCTGTGCCCGCCGTGGGGAAGCGAACCTCTGGCCATACCCGTGAACATTCGCCTCAACCGCAAGAATAGCCAGGGGTAACCGTTCACATCTGTTGGATTTTCTCATGGCGCGATATTTTTTCCGCCAGGAGTTGACATTTACCGAGCGATTCCTTTCCAATCCCTTGGTCGAGCCGACCAACAACCGGGCGGAACAAGCCATCCGCCAGGTCGTGATTGACCGCGTCGCCACGCAAGGCACACGCAGCCCGAAGGGCAGAGCCTGTCGGGAAAGGATGTGGACCGTTCTTTCCACCTGCGCCAAACGACATCTCTCCGCTTTCTCTTTCATCCTCAACTCCCTTTTCGCTCACTCCTCTCATACACACTCCCCCTCACTCCTCAACTAATTTTTCCATGGCCGTGAACGGGTACAAAAAAACAATCGTATCAGTTGGCGGGTCACAGTCCCGTTGGAAGGCTCCCAACGAGCATGGTTTTTCACGGCGCCTTGCCGTCACGAAAACCAGATTGGACCGAACGCGCCCTTCCATTGGTTTGCCTTGCCTTTCCCGCTCGGAATCATATACTTATCGTAGATTGGAAAGGGGGAAACGGCGGTTCCCTTGGTTGAAAGCCACAATTTCAAACAGCCGGCGGGACATGCTGGAGGGATTTGATTCATTTTGTTGTTATCACGGACTCGTCGTGCCGCCTGGCGAGCCATTTTTTGGATTGCCTCCCATGTTTGGCCGCATTTTGATAGTGGACGACGAGGTCGAAGTCGGCCTGTCCCTTACCAAACTGTTCCGTTCCGAGGGCATGGAGTGCGAATGCGCCGCGAGCGCGGAAGAAGCGCATGCCGTCCTTGTCCGAAATCCGGACATTCGTCTCGTGTTCCTCGACGTCCGCATGCCGGGCACGGACGGCATTTCCTTTCTCAAAGCCGCCAAACAGGAATTCCGTCGTTGCAACATCGTCATGATATCCGCCTATCCCGCGCTTCCCGACACCGTACAGGCGATGAAACTGGGCGCCACGAACTTCTTTTCCAAGCCGCTTGATCTCGATCGCATTCTCACCGAAGCCAAGGGCCTCCTTGGCAGCGGCGAAGACTTTGGCGAAAACGACAGGGGAATCGTTTCCCGAGATCCGGGCATTGCAAAAATGCAGAAGCAGATTGTTACCGCCGCCCCCACTTCGGTGCCGGTGATCATAACTGGAGAAAGCGGCACTGGCAAGGAGCTTGTGGCGGAGCAACTGCACCGGTTTAGCGACCGCCGGGATCGGCCGCTTGTGAAGATCAATTGCGCCGCAATCCCCCAGAACCTTCTCGAAAGCGAACTTTTCGGCCACGAGAAGGGCGCCTTTACCGACGCAAAGGCGAAACGGATCGGCAAATTCGAACGCGCCAACGGCGGAACGGTCTTTCTGGACGAAATCGGCGACATGACCTTGCCGACCCAGGCGAAAATCCTGCGCGCCATTCAGGAGGGAGAGATCGAACCGCTTGGCGGCGATCACACGGTCAAGGTGGACATCCGGGTGATTTCCGCCACCCATCGAAACATCGAGAAGATGATTGCGGCCGGCGACTTTCGCGAGGATCTCTATTACCGGCTTTCGGTAATCGGCTTCCATCTCCCACCCCTCCGGGAAAGGGAAGACGACATCGAGTTGCTTATCGACCACTTCATTGGCCAGTTCTCCTCCCAATACGGCAAGCGCATTGCCGGCGTCATGCCGGACGTGTTGGAGCGCCTCCGCCGGCACAGTTGGCCCGGGAATGTGCGGGAACTGCGCAACTGCATCCAACGCGCGGTGATTTTTGCCGACGGCGACCGGCTTTGCATAGGCGATCTTCCCGACCAGTACGCCCGCCTGTCGGAAATCGCCGCCGTCGGCACTTACGCCGAGGGCTACCGGTCGGCGATCGACGCCGCGGAAAAGGACATAATCCTGCATGCTCTCGAAGAAAACCGGGGAGTAAAAGGGAAGGCGGCAGACGCGCTCCATATCCATCGCAAGACTCTTTACAACAGGATGAAAAAACTTGGCATCGACGGTTGAGGCGGCGATCCTGGAAGCGGCCGGCATCAGTGCCGTCCATAACCGGAAAACAATCCTTCGCGACGTGAATTTCACCCTGCGCCCGGGGGAAATCCATGCCTTGGTCGGCAGTCACCATTCCGGCAAAACGGCTCTCGGCAACCTCTTCATGGGAACGCTGGCGCACACCGCGGGAACCCTCCGCGTCGACGGCAGGGAATTCGTCCGCATGAAGCCGTCCGTCGCCTCCGGGCTGGGCATTTCCATGCTCCGCCAGAATTCCCTGCTCATCCCCAACCTGAACGTCGCTGAGAATGTCTTTCTCGGCGCCCTGCCCAGATTCCTGTCGGGGAGGGAGAGCATATTCCCGGAAACGGAGAGGCTGCTCGCCCGCGTCGGCGCCTCGGTCGCTCCGGGTGATCGGGTCGCGTCTCTTCCCCAGGCCAAGCGCAATCTGATCGAACTGGCCGCCCTGCTTGCCAATCGTCCCCGCGCCGTCATCCTCGACGAGGCTTCGCGGCGCTTCAATTCCGAGGAGATGGAACGGATATACGAGATCATGGGCGGCATTCGGGGCGAAAGGGGCGGGATCATTTTCATTTCGGCCTCGATCGACGAGATCTACGAATTCGCCGATCGCGTGACCATTCTCCGCGACGGCCGATGCTGCGGAACCGAGAATGTCCACCGGGCGGACAAGGCCGATCTGATCAACCGGACCTACTCCTTCGCCGTGTCGCGCGAATCCCTTCGCCGGAGCAACATCGAACTTCACAACTACAAGAAGTATAACGAGAGGATACTTCAGAACCTGCCCATTGGCATCGTCATTCTCGATCCAGGCCTGCGCATCCATTTTCTGAACCAGACCGCGCTGTCCATCGTCTCGCCGGACGATCCCCACGCCATTCTCAAAGTCGGTGCGGACTTGCCGCCGCCGATTGCCTCCATGCTCTCCACCCCCGAACTGATCGACGAACTGCTCAAGGTGCGGCTGGGTGACCGCCTGATCCAAGCCACCACCTTTCCTTTCGACGACACCGACGGCGAGGCTCTTGGCATGATCCTGCTGCTCGAGGACGTCACCGGCGAAACGCGGATGAAGGACTATCTGATGCGGGCGGAGCGGCTGAAAAGCACGGCCGCCCTCGCCTCGAGCCTGGCGCATGAAATCAACAATCCCCTCTGCATCATGCGCAATTACCTCGAGTTGATCCTCCGTTCCCGCGTCGCGGAGGAACCCCGCGAATATCTGGAGAAAATCGGCGGCGAGCTCGATCGCATTGTTTCCGTCGTGAACAACCTCCTCCCCTTCTCCCGCCAGCAGGAGCTGGCCAGCCGTCCGGTGTGCCTTAACCGCGTCGTCACCGAAACAGTCGAGCTGATGCGCATCGGCATCGGCGGCCGCAACATCGCGCTTGACGCCAAAACCCCCGCGGAGGAACTGGTGGCGCAGGGGAGCGAGAACCATCTCAAGCAGGTTCTTGTCAACCTTATCGCCAACGCCATCGAGGCGGGAGACGAGTCGGCGGGCATCGCCGTCGCCGTTACGCTCGAATCCGGCGCGAACAGCGCCCGCGTCATCGTCTCGGATAACGGTCCGGGAGTGCCTGACGACATCGCGGGGAAAATATTCGATCCCTTCTTCAGTTCCAAATCCAACAAGAGCAACACCGGCCTCGGTCTGTCCATATGCCACCATATTGTCGAATCGCATGGCGGCCAGCTTGGATTTCAACGGCGAAACGAGGTGACGGAATTCTCCTTCGCATTGCCGCTCGAACGGCAGGATCGGCCCGGGGAACGATGCGGCGGGAGGTAGCGGTTCGCAGTGAACCTTGCCGAGACAACCGTGCAATTTCTTGCACATTTTGCGGCGCCGTGCAAGCCAGTCCACGTCCAGGCGTTGTCATTCGGGAAACCCTAATTCGGGAAACCGGTTTTATTCTGTCGCAACCAGTTTGATTATAATGGAGTAAAAAGATGTTGCCGCGGCGCACCTCCCCGATGCGGCTATGGCATCCAAATTGCATTCACGACATCCGGCTGCGGAGGCGGCGTGCACATTATCGGGGCTGCCTGACGCGGCGGATGCGGTTTCTTTTTGGATGCGCTGAACAGGAGGGAAGAAATGAGAAGAATTACCGCTGTCCTGGCATGTGCCGCTGCCTGCGTCGTGTGGCCGTACCTCTCGCCCGCCGGCGAGGGATACGCGGTCAAGCCGAGGAAAATTTCGCGGAAGCTCACGGTCGCCATCGTCCCGGTAACCATGAACACCGCCTACACCATGACCATCAACGGCGCCAGGGAGGAGATCAAGCGACTGGGCGACAACATGAACCTCATCGTCCAGGCCCCGTCCAGCAACACCAGCACCATCGCCGAACAGGGGAACATCCTGGAAAGCCTCATTCAGCAGAAAGTCGACGCCATCGCCCTCGCCACCGAGAGCGACGCCTCCATGCTCCCTTACCTGCGCGCCGCCGCCGAAGCCGACATACCGGTGTTCCTGTTCAACATGACGGAGATCGATCCCGAGAACGTCTATTATGTGTCGAGCATCGGCTACGACCAGCGCCAGGCCGGTTACGACATCGGCAAGTGGATCGCCGACCACTATGGTGACAAGGAGACGAAGGTCGCCGTCCTGGAAGGGTACGCCGGCATCGTCAACACCATGCGCATGGACGGTTTCAAGGAAGCCCTCGCCACTAGGCCGAAAATCGCCATTGTCGCCTCGCAGACCGCCGACTGGAACCGGGTGGGCGGCCAGCGGGTGACCGAAAGCATTCTCACCTCCAATCCCGACATCAATCTTCTCTACGGCCCCTACGACGAGATGGTGTTGGGCGGCCTCGTGGCCATCAAGGAGCGCGGCTTGCTCGCCCGGATCGCCGTGGTCGGCTACGGGTGCACCAAGGACGGCGTCGAGGCCATCAAGGCGGGAGAGATGCAGGCGACCATCGACGTCGGCGAGAAGGGCACCGGCTACGACATCATCAACGCAATCAACGACTTCTGCGTTCTCGGCAAGGACGTCGCCAAGATCATCAACCGTCCGTCCACGGTATACGACAAGACCAATCTCGATCAGCTCGACCTGAGCATCT
>JAITKH010000294.1 GCA_031278535.1 Planctomycetota bacterium
CATGTCTTTTTGACAAACGGAAGGCGGTAGTGTCAATTTTTGTGTCACTGGTGTTTCTTGTTCATTATAACTGGTTGTATTATTTGAAATTATGTGATTCGATTTCCGGTCAGGAGAACCGCACCACTCCCCGCCCCCTGGCGATACGGCCGACCACAAAACCGGGAGTTCGGACCCTGGCTACATGCCTGAGCGCCGCCTCCGCCGCCGATGCTTTGAGTATCGCGATCATCCCGAGTCCCATGTTGAATACCCGGTACATCTCTTCCCTGTCGACGTTTCCCGCCAGCCGGACGAGTTCGAAAATGGGCGGTTCCGGCCAGGAGCCGGGGTCGAACACGGCGTCGAGATCGCCGGGGATGACGCGAGGGACGTTCTCGACAATTCCGCCGCCGGTGATATGGGCCAGGGCATGAACCGACTTCCTCGCCCTGAACGCCGCAAGGAGGGATAGGATCGGCTTGACGTAGATACGGGTCGGCCGAAGCAATTCCTCGCCGAGGGTACATCCGAGAGCCGCTATTTTTCTGCCGAGTTTCATTCCCGCCTTTTCCAGAAGCGCCTTTCTGGCCAGGGAATAGCCGTTCGAGTGGAGTCCCGACGAAGGCAAGCCGATAATGACGTCGCCCGCTTCAACCTTCGATCCGTCGATGAGATGTTTTCTTTCGACAGATCCGACTGCGAACCCGGCCAAATCATATTCGCCCTTGGCGTAGAAGTTGGGAAGTTCCGCCGTTTCGCCACCCAGGAGAGCGCAGCCTGCCTGGCGGCAGCCGGCAGCCACGCCCTTGACGATTTCCAGAAGCGTTCGTGCGTCCGCCTTGCCGATGCCGACGTAATCGAGGAAGAACAGCGGTTCCGCCCCTTGAACCAGGATATCGTTCACGCTCATCGCCACCAGATCGATTCCCACCGTATCGTGTTTCTTCAAGGCGAAAGCAATCTTGAGTTTGGTGCCGACACCGTCCGTCCCAGACACCAGGATCGGATCCCGCCAGCGGCCGCCCAAAAGGGACGGGGCCCCCTGGAGCCGCAGGAGGCCGCCGTACCCGCCGTCGTTTCGGATCGCCCCGGGCGTCAGGGTCGGACGGATCAACCTGAAATATCCGTCCTCCAACCGGCCAGCCGCATCGATATCCACGCCGGAATTCCGGTAGTTGAGCTTTTTTTTCCCGCGCATTGCCTGGTTCCCCTCGTTATTCCCCGGAAGCCAGCCCCGCCAGGATGTCTTCCGCGTGGTCGTCCGATTGGGCGTCGCCGCCCTCCTCTCCACCTCCCTCCGGTTCGGGATGCGGCCAAAGCAGGAAGGGGGCGCCGCCTGGCAGAATGTCCAAATCGCCCGCCGCCATTTCCACGATTTCCGGCCCCACTTGGGTGGATTCAAGTCCGAAAGCCACCACCAGTGCCGTGTCGCACAGACGGTTCACCTGACGGGGATTGCCCCGGGCCAATTCGACTATCATTTCGGCCGCCTGGCGGGTAAAAATGCCGTGGCGGCTGCCGGCCGCCTTGAGCCGGGCCAGGATATACAGCTTGGTCTCCTCGTCTGTCATCGGTTCTATAATGGCCCGGGCGTCCAGCCGGGTGTTGAAAGAACTGGCGACCGCCAGTTTCCGTTCCATCCCGTCTTGGCCGATCAAGAGGAGGGACAGGGCCCGCCTTTCGTCCGTTCCCATGTTCAAAAGGGTACGGAGCGTTTCAAGAAAATCGCTTCCCCTGGCGGCCTGGACGTCATCCACCGCCAGGAGGGCCGGCCGATTGGCGCGCGCCAAGTCGGAAAGGAAGACCTGGAGCCCGGCGATGCCGGCCGGTTTTCCTTGATTGGCGCCGGCGGGATTCAGGACCGCAAAGATGTCATCCACCGTTCCCGACGGATTCGGGAGGTAGGCGGTCAGCCAGCCGGCGGCTTCGAACTCCCGGAGAAGCATTTTCACTGCCCTGGTCTTGCCGATTCCAGGCGATCCGAAAAGGGCGGCGGCGCCGCGAATGGTCCCCAGGGCATAGCGGAGGCGGGCCAACGCCAGGGAAACGGAACGAACAGGCACAAAGGTATCCGGCCGGTTGTCGTCGGCGAAGGGGGGAAACGATAATCCCCAAAAATTAGCGTATACCATTATTGATGCCTTCCCGACTCCGCGCCATCGCCCGGAAACTCAGGTTCCGACGAGGATGAGGCCGGCCAAGTCGACGCCAAGGGCACGGAGATCGGCGGCGACGTTCCGCAAATCCGCCGCCCGGCTTCTTCCGCTCCGCCCCGCCAAGGCCGTCGATCCGGCCAGACGGGAGAAGAGTACGGCGTCGCTCCGATCGAGCGGTCCGCAGTCGATTATGATGAAATCGAAGAGTCGATGCAATTGGCCGAAAAATTTTTCCGCCTTTTCCAGGTCGGGTATCTCTTCTCCGTCCCGTTCCGGCGCCCTGGCCGGCAGCACATACAGGTTGTTGTCGTCCGACGCCGTGAGCGCCTCTCCGATGCGGCAACTCCCTCCGATTACATCGGATAGGACGAAACGGCGGACGGAAACGCCCAACCGCGCGGCGATGTCGGGTTTTCCCATATCGCCGTCCACCAGCAGTATCCGATGCTCAATCTTTTTGGCCATGGCGAAGGCCAGGCGAATGGACAATTCGGTCCGCCCCCCGCCTCGGGCGGCGCCGGTGATTGCGAGGGACGGGCGTTCCGGATGCCGGATCGACAGGTTCGCCATCAACTTCCTGGCGTCGACCTCGAACCTGTCCATGCCGGCAACGGGAAGACAGGCGAATCGTCGCACCCGTCTGGCCAACGCCAGTTCGGCGTCGTTCCCGGCGTTTGCCTCGGGTTCCTTGCCGCTTGTGGCGCCTTCATCCACGGATGCGGAAAATCCCGGAACGCCGCCGCCATCGGCATCCCGGCCGACGATCAACGCCCCTTCCCGCCACGCCGCTTTCAGTGCATCTTCCCCGCCGCCGCCCGAAGCGTTTTCCGCCGCGATCGGAAGATCGATTTCGGTTGGATACTCGTGAACGGCCGCATGCCCGTAGCCGGGCGAGGGGTTGTAATCGGAGGCGTCGTCGTCCAGGAGCGACGATACCTGCATCGCTAATTTGTCGTCCGAAATATCGACGCCCGTTTTCGCGCCCTTTCGTTTTTCCCCGGACGAACGGTGAAGAGTATCCCCGGCAGGCGCGGCTTGCGGAATGGCGATGGCGTTCCGGTTGAGAAGATTGTCGAAGGCCTGATCGGCGTTCATGGCGTGTCCGCCCCCCACTTCCCATCCTCGGCGCCAAGGGAAAGGCGGATGGTTTCAAGCACGGCGGCAAGCGGCGCCAATTCGACAGACGACGCGGCGGATTGATGAAATCCGTATTCATGGGCGCGGTGGAGCAACCAGCCGCCGGCCAGCAGAATCGCTCCGAGAACCCATGCCGCAATTTTGGGAAAACGCCGGGCCGGAATCAGTTTCGCCCGCCTGGCGGTGGCCTTTGGAACGGTTTTGTCCACTGTCTCCGGGATGAAAGTCAATCTTCCCGTTCCGCCATCAAGGAACGTACCGCCGGCGCCCTTGGCGGCGCGACGAAACGAGCCCGGATCATATGCGGGAAGGGCAAGGAGAAACGGCAGTCCCGTCAGGCATTCCGCCTCCAGGACAGAGGAAAAGCGCTGGACCAAAATTTCCCGCGCCAGAATCCAGATCAGCCCGAGAAGCAATCCCAGCGCCAATCCGTCGGTCAGGGAATGCCAATCCGGTGCCGACAACAAATAGTTTCCGCCTTCCGGCAATGCGGAAAAACCCGGCTGCGACCCGGCCGGGCCGGGTCTTCCGGCGGCCGCCGAAACGGCGGCCGCCGTGGTTGTCGTGGCGGCGGGTTCCGGCTCCGGCTTCGGCGGCGGCCTCGACAGGGAGGCAAGCCGGGACAAATCCTCGCGGGCGATCGCCAATTCCGCTTCGCGTCCTTTAACCGCCTTTTCCGCCGCCGCCAAAGCGGCCAGGGCGGATTCGGCCTCGGCGGCCTGCCGCCGCAGGCGTTCCTCCAAACCGCCGGCCAGGGCCAGGGCGGATTCGTGCTCGCTCTCGAGTCCGGCCAGTCGGACCGCCCCCGTTTCTTCGGAGGCGTCCTTTCCGTCCTCGATCTTTTCGGCGAGAAGCGTTTCAACGGCGGCGAGATCCCGTCGGGTGCGCTTGACGAATGGATGCTCTTCGGAACAATATTGGAGCAGCCTGGCCAGACGCGCCTGGATGACGTCGCGAACCGAAAATAGCTTGGCCTGATCGAGCCGAATCCCCTCTTTTTTCGCCTCCTCGCCGATACGGGCGGCGTCGACTCTTTCGTCCAGGCGATCCGCCCGGGCGCGGGCGGCGAGCGCCTCCGCCGCCAGGCGCTTTTCCCGATCCCTGGCCGTATCCAGCCGCAGGCGGGCGGCGTCCCGGACAATGCCGGCCTGGCGCAGCAGGTTTTCTCCATCGCGGATTTTTCCCCTGAGCATCTCTTCCGCTTCGGCGCGCGCCGCGATTTCCTTTCCCATGGCTTCGGCTGCCCCGTCGGTCCCGTCGTCGGCTGGATATTCCGGCGCTGGATCGGGAACAGAGAGAGCGGGGGCGTCTGCCATGTCCGACGCCGGCGTTTCCCGATTCCGTTGCTTTTCACTGGCCGAAAGATGGAGGAGCAGCGTTTGCGCCGCCAGAGGGGAAAGGCGGGTGGCGGCGGCGTTTCTTGGCGGCGCCAGCGGATTCAAAGCCAGTTCGACCTCGGCGGCGAGTCGGGGAGGGGCATTGCCGATTGTGCGCAGGTCGAGAAGGGTGTTTCGGCTCCAGATTTCGTCCCAGGCGGGAAATCCCCCGCCAAAATTGTTAAAGTTCGTTTCGGCGGGGAAAACCCGGTACAATCTGTTGGCAATCAGGATTGGAAGAGCGGCGATTTCCCGCGCCAGCTCGCGCCCGGCCCGGACGCCGAAACCGCCGGATCCGGGAATGTTGGCCTCCAGCTCCAGCCGTTCCGCCACTTCGTTCGCGGCGAAAAGCCAAACTTCGTTCGCAGTCGGTTCCGGATGTTCCGGGCGCAGGCGGGCGTACAGGCGGCGAAACGCCCGGAAAAAGGCGTTGTCCGACGCCTCTCCGGCGATCAGGATTTCCTCCGGCGCCGCGTCCGGAAGAACCGCTAGGTTTTTTCCCATCTCTTGATCGGCGTCCCCGCCGGCGACCAGGGACAGATCGTCCACGACGATGGCGAGAGTTTGAAAATCCAGGTTCAAGGCAAAATCCCGCAACCCGGGACGGATTTCTTCTTCCGGCCGGATCCAGTTCGGAAGCCATTCGGGCAGCATGGCGGGCGAATAGGCTTGGGGTGGCGAAAAGCCGCCAAGAAAATTCGACAGATTTCCGTCATGGGGGAAGGAAAAGCCGGAAGTCGCCGACATTTTCACCAGCCAACGCAGATTGTTAACAAGAAGCCGCCGTTCCGATTCGCTGGCCAATGCGGTGCGCTTGCCGGCCAGCCATGCCTCCCAATCGATATCCCCGGCTGCCGCCGAATCAAGCGCAAGGGGGATTTCCGCTTCGGACCGACAGGAATACGGTTGTGCCAGGTCGCGGAACGCCAGGCCCAAGAACAGGCCGAAGGAGAGGAAAAGGAATACCGTCCCGGCATGGCGTCCGGCAAGGTAGATGGGATTGAACCTGGAGATATGGCTGTTTCTCTCCATCGCGATGTTCCCGCCCTTTGCCGCGTCAAAAGCCCATCTTCCAGCCGCCTGTTCCCTCTTCTCTTCGGGGGCCGCTCCGCCGGCGGGAAGCTTTGGCGCCTGGCGGAAGATAATTGCCGGGCCATGCCACCTGGTCGGACGGCGGCGCTGTCTCATTCGCGATTGTGAAGGCAGCCGACATGTTGTCCTCCGCTTCGGTCGTGCCGGAGAGGGGGGAAGAACCGGTTTCGACCGTCCTTTCCGGTGCGGGCGGCGGCAATCGGCTGGAGGAGCCGGCGCCGGAAAAACCGGCCGCGCGGGGCGGCGCCGTCGGCGTGGACGGGAGAATTCCGCCCAAGGCGGCGTTTCGATCCGGATCGAGGGAAGGAACCACAATGATTTGCCCCGGCCTTACAATCGGATCGTCGCCGGTGACGCCCAGCAGGGCAGAACGCATGTCATGCGTCGTGCGCGCCGGCTGGCTGCGATGGGGCGTTATGAGCATGACCCGGGCCAGATCGGCCATGGCCGGGGAGACGTACCGGCCGCGCGGGGCGGCGGCGGGAAAGGACGGGCCCAGTTCGTCGCCGTCCAGATCGCGGCGGGCCGGATTGGCTTCCCAGTTTGCGGCAAGGATCGCATCGGAAAGACGCACAGGTTCGAGTCCCATGGGGAAGCGGCCGGGCTGCAATACCTCGCCGAAAACGAAATAATACCCCCCCCTGGCCCGGTTGGTCTGTATTCGGACGGCGCAATCCCCCTTGACATATACGGCTGCCGCCTCCCGCACCGCCGCCGCCGCCTCATCGGCGGTGAGTCCGCGGAGTCGCACCAGATCGGCGGTATTGGGCAGGTGAACAGTTCCGTCCGGCTGGATTTCCAGTTCGCCCGACAATTCGGGATGATCCTTGATCGCTAGCGTGACAACGTCCCTGGGCATCAGACGATACGATTCAGGCCGGTCGAAGTCGGGATGGCCGCCGCCGTATACGAGTTGCTCCACCGGATAGAAATAGGGTTCCGCAGCGATTCCGGCCGCCGGATCGGCGGTTCCGAAATCGCGATTGGCGGCGCAACGCCGGTAGGGCGGGCGGGAGAAGGCGTCGCGTGGCCGGCCGTCGCCCCGTCGGAGGCGAGCCGGGGGGGAAGATAGGGATAAGGCTTTCCGGCCGGACGATCCCCGGGCAGATCAGGCAGAGACGGTTGGGCGTCCATTCCGCGAAACGCTTTGTCGTCGAATTCTCGGAATGAATTATCGCGAGCCGGAACTGGCGGAACTCGGAATTCAGCCGGCGGAACTGGCCGATTCCGCCGGTAGCGGAGTCGCCATTCCTCTTCTTCCTCCTCGGAACCCCGATCCGTGACAGGCGCTTGGCCGTAATAATGCTGAGAACGCCCGCCGAGGCAGCCGCCTAGGAGGATGGGAAACGCCAGAAACGCCGCCAGACGCCACCACAAGGGAAAATGCTTCTCCACGCAGGCGAATTTCGCCATTCCGTTTCTTCTCCCGCCAGGCCGTCGCCAGATCTGAAAAGACAGCCCTGAAATGGTATCGGTTTTTCCACCTCGGCGGGTGCAGACAAAATTTCCCGCCGGCGTCACCCTTCTCCGGCCGGAGCGGCGGCCATGGCCGCCAGGGCCGGGCCGAAAGGCTGATGCGCCACTCCGTGCTGGGTGACTATCGCCGTCACCAAATCGTGGGCGGTCACGTCGAAAGCCGGGTTAAAGACGCCGACTCCCCGGGGCGCCATGGGTTTCGCATACCAGAGATCGGTTACTTCGGAAGCGTTCCGTTCTTCGATTACGATGTCTTCTCCAGACGGGCAGTCCATGTCAATGGTGGAGGTGGGACCAAGGACATAAAAGGGAATGCCGTAATGCCTGGCAAGCACGGCCAGGCCGGAGGTGCCGATTTTATTGGCGACGTCCCCGTTGGCGGCCACTCGATCACAGCCGACCAGAACCGCCTGAATCCAACCCCGGCGCATCACCGCCGCGGCCATGTTGTCGCAGAGGAGCGTAATATCCGCGCCTGCGGCCATAAGTTCGAAGGCAGTCAGCCTTGCTCCCTGAAGGAGGGGGCGGGTCTCGTCCGCAAACACCTTGAAGCGGATGCCTCTTTCCATGCCGACATATATTGGCGCCAGGGCCGTACCGTAGCGGCTGGCCGCCAACCGGCCGGCGTTGCAATGGGTGAGGACGCCCATGCCCGGAGCGAGCAGGGGCAGTCCTTTTTCGCCAATGGCGCGACACATTGCCTCATCCTCGTCGCGGATGGCAGAGGCTTCGGCCAGGAGAGCCGCCCTGGCCTCGGCCGGGGATGTGTCCAGAACGCTTCGCAACCGTTTTTCCATACGATCCAAGGCGTGGAACAGGTTGACGGCGGTGGGACGGGCCGAGGCAAGCGCGTCCTTGGCCAGGAGAAAATCGCGGAGAATTCCCCGGCAATCGGCGGCGGGCGAATGCCGGACGGCGAGGTAGGCGCCGAACCCGGCGGCAATGCCGATAGCCGGCGCGCCCCTGACCCGGAGGCTCCGGATTGCCTCCCGGATTTCCCCGGTTTTCCGGAAGCGGAGGATTTTGATTTCATTCGGCAGCAGGGTCTGATCAAGAATGAGGAGTTCCCCGTTTTCCTCATCCAGCCGGACAGCCGTCAAGTTCTCCATATCGGGCATCAGGGTCGCTCCTTTCCCATCTTCCTGGGGGCAATCGCCGCGTCATATTCGACTGACAGGGACGGGAAGGGCGATTCGAAAAAACGCCAGGTGTCGATCCCGGATGCGAAGCGCGGGGTTATTCCGATTCCCGCTCCGCCTGTTCCACTTCGGCGACCGAAGCGAAGGCGGTGCCCACTTTTCCGACCACGACGCCGGCCGCGAGGGAGGCAAGCCTCGCGCCCTTCTCCAACGGAGCGCCGGCCGCGAGGGACGCGGCCAGGGCGGCCAGCACGGTGTCGCCCGCTCCGGTGACGTCGAAAACCTCGCGCGCCCGCGAGGCGAGAAGGCGGGGTTCGCTTCCGCCCTCGAGCAGCAGCATGCCGCGATCGCTCAGGGTGATCAGGAGATTCCGGATATCGTATCTGGCCA
>JAITKH010000394.1 GCA_031278535.1 Planctomycetota bacterium
GTCATCAGTCAAGTCGGTATCGTACCGTTGGCGGCGCATAATTGCCCTCCGGAAAAAGTTGCTGCGCTCCGGATAACAATTTACGAATCATAATGTTGCGTTCAAGTTAATTTGTCTACAGGCTCTTAAGAATAGTCAGGGAATCACCCTGCTCGACCATGCCGTCACCATGCTCGATGAACTTGCCCGGTGGCTGCCCGAACACGACGCCCGCCTGGTCGCCGATGGCGCCTATGCGCCACTGGCCAGGCGACCGCCCGCCCGAGTCACCCTCGTTTCCCGATTGCGGGCGGACGCCGCCTTGTATGAACTGCCGGCTCCGCGAAAGCCCGGCGAGCGCGGACGGCCCCGCCTCAAGGGCGCCAGACTCCCGAAGCCGTCGGAATTGGCGAAGACAACTCCGGCACACGAATGGAGGCTGGTCGAGACCTGTGAACGGGGACGCATTCGCCAACGCCTGCCGTATGCCCGGCAAGGGCTGTGGGCGTCGGTATCCAGGAAGCCGATCCTGCCCGTCATCTCCCGCGACCCGACGGAGGAGGAGGCTGATGACTTCTTCTTCTCCAGCGATGTGGTCACATCCCCCGCATTGGCGGTCGGCGATTTCGCCGACCGGAAACCGAATCGCATAACCATAATAATATCACCAGTTATAACGAACAAGAAACATCCCTGTCACCCGAATCGACATCTTCCCAAGGCGATTGTCAAAAAGACACGCCGCCTGAAGTGTCTCCGAAAGTGTTCGCCAACGTCATCCGTGGGATGGCCAACGACCTTGCCGAAATCGTCGCCGCATGGCCTTCACTCCCGGAAGCGATCCGGGCGGGGATCGTGGCAATGGTAAAGGCAGCGATCAGACATAGTTAAAACGTTAAACACCATAACTTTAAAAACAACTCTGGCGAAGCCAGATGATATATCGGCTATGCCGAAGGCTGTCTTGTTGCAAGACAGCCTTCATATAAATCATTATTATTTAATGGGTAAATATTTCTCCCATATCCGGTGAGAGGGATGAGGGGGGAAGAGCGCGGCCCGTGGCGGCGTACTCGTTCACGGCTATGGGAAAATTAGTTGAGGAGTGAAGGGGAGTGTGTATGAGAGGAGTGACCGAAAAGGGAGTTGAGGATGAAAGAGAAAACGGAGAGATGTCGTTTAGCGCAGGTGGAAAGAACGGTCCACATCCTTTCCCGATAGGCGTCTGTTCAACACCAGGTAAAAGAATCGTCATGCCGCTTTTCAACCTTTGCCGGAAATTACAACCACAAAAAGTCCAAAAGTCCACTTGTACACATCCTTAGTTTGCTCAGAGTAATCTTTAAAAGTCCGTTCAGACCGGTAAAAATTGTGGACATCCATGAAGAATTCGGATACAATGATCTTTCCGTATATCCGTCGTGATCGTGCGCGGATTGTTTGGGATTTTGCTTCGTTTTTTGTTGGCACAGGAGACAGGGCTATGAAAATCGGCTTCATCGGACTCGGCATTATGGGTAAACCCATGGTCAGGAACCTTCTCAAGGCCGGCCACGAAGTGGTGGCGTTCGATGTAATCCAGGCGAACGTGGACATCTCGGTCAAGGATGGCGCCCGGGCTGCGGCGTCCGCCAAGGCCGTCGCCCAGGAATGCGACACCATCATCACCATGCTCCCGAATTCCCCCCATGTCAAAACGGTGGTCATGGGCGAAAACGGCATCCTTGAGGGCGCCAAGCCCGGCACTCTCCTTATCGACATGAGTTCCATCGCCCCCCTCGCTTCCCAGGAAATCGAGAAGGCCTGCGCCGCCAAGGGCGTCAAGATGATCGACGCTCCGGTTTCGGGCGGCGAGCCCAAGGCCATCGACGGTACCATGTCCATCATGGTCGGAGGCGACAAAAAACTGTTCGAGCAGGTGCGCGACGACATTCTCCTGAAGATGGGCGGTTCAGCCGTGCACTGCGGCCCCATTGGCGCCGGCAACACGACCAAGCTCGCCAACCAGATCGTCGTCGCCGTCAACATCGCCGCCGTGGCCGAAGCGTTCACGCTGGCCAAGAAGGCCGGGGTGGATCCCCAGCTTGTTCTCGACGCCATCAAGGGCGGTCTTGCCGGGTCCACGGTGATGAACGCTAAAGGCCCGATGATGATTGCCTCCAATTTCAAGCCCGGCTTCAAGATCGATCTCCACATCAAGGATCTGGGCAACGCCCTCGACACCGGCCACGGCGTCGGGTCTCCCCTTCCGCTCACCGCCCTGGTGATGGAGATGATGCAGACGCTTCACGCCGATGGCAACGGGCAGGACGACCACAGTTCCTTGGCCAAGTATTACGCCAAGGTGTCGGGTACCAGGATCGGAAATTGATCCCCGGCCCGGTAAGCCCGCGGACGGATCGACTGGATCGGCGGAGCGGGGATCATGGCAATCCCCGCTCTGGTTTTCTGCGACAGGAAACAACCATGAAAACAGCATGGCAGGGATTTTTCGCGATTTTTGCCGCCGCCATCCTTCCCTTTTCCCTCCCGGCCGGCGGAGGCGAACCGGTTAGGCCGGCCGCGACTCTTCCAAACCCGGCCTTGGGACAAACCCGGACAGGGGAATCCCCCGGCGCCGCTGGGGACCAGGCGTCGGGACGGGTACAACCGCCCCAGACTCTCAGCCCGGCCGAAGCCTTCGCCGCCATCTCGACAGAAGCGGAAAAAGGCGTTCCCACGGCGATGCTGACCCTTGGCACCATGTATGAGCGCGGAATCGGCACGCCGCGGAATTTCATTAAAGCCCTGGAATGGTACCGCAAGGCGGCCGAGGCGGGGCTGGCGGAAGGATATTACAACGTTGGCGTCTGCCATGAAATCGGCATGGGAACCGCCGGCGGCCAGGAAGAGGCGTTCATCAAATTCGAGAAATCGGCGGAACTGGGGCTGGCGCAGGGCCTTTACAAGCTGGCCTCCCTTTATTTCCTCGGCTTCGGCACGGCCAAAAACGAACAATGGGGCGTCGAGCTTCTCAAACGGGCTACCGCAGCCGGCCACATGGTGGCGGCAAACGATCTGGGCGTCATCCATTTCTCGGGCGACTTCGGCCAAGCGAAGAATTCTGAACTGGCCTTCGACATGTTTACCCGCGCCGCACAGCTCGGCAATGCCGAAGCGATGAAGAATTTGGCCGTGTTCTATCGGGACGGGCTGGGCGGACGCGCCGCCGATCCGGTCCAGGAACTCAAGTGGTATCTCCTATCCCGCCGCGCCGGCTTCCCGCCCGCCGCCCTGGACAAGACGATCGAGGATCTCCGGGCCAGGATCGGCCCCGACCGAGCGACTAGCGTGGATGCCGAAGTCGAATCCTGGATTGCCGACTTCAGAGCGAGACAGCCCCAGCCCCCGGCGACCCCGTGACGCCGAAGACATAGCGGTCCGAAAAGGTTGAATCTTGCGGTGCCGAAGTCCGTTTGCTACGGGATCCACCTCCGATTCCGAAGGGGAATTTACTGGGAAATTCCCGGCGGCGGAAACCGGATGAATCCGGGGAGATCTCCGCAAAGTCTCAAGCAAAGACGGAAACTTTGCGGAACGGCTGTCCCGGACCGAAGCCGGCATATTCCGGCGGCGATTCTCGCTCTGTGCGGGGAAAAGCGTTTTTCCCGTCCCTGCGAAAGACAAGGACAATGAAGACAGACGACATCCGCGACAAGTTCCTGAACTTTTTCGCCGGCAAGGGAGCCAGGATCGTTCCCTCCGATTCCCTGGTACCGCATAACGATCCGACGCTGCTCTTCACCGGCGCCGGTATGAATCAGTTCAAGGATCAGTTCTTGGGACTGCGGATCGAGTACCGGACCGCGGCCTCCTGCCAGAAGTGCATCCGTACCGGCGACATTATGAATGTCGGCGCCACCCCGGCGCACCATACCTTTTTCGAAATGCTCGGCAACTTCTCGTTCGGCGACTATTTCAAACGCGAGGCCATAACCTGGGCATGGGAATTTCTCACCGGCGCCATGGCCATTCCGGAAGCCCGCCTCCGGGTGTCGGTGCACGATTCGGACGACGATGCCTTCGGCGTTTGGGAAAAAGATGTGGGGCTTTCCCCGGACATTATATCCCGCCTGGGCGACCACGACAACTTCTGGCCTGCCGACGCTCCGAGACTCGGCCCGAACGGCCCCTGCGGCCCCTGTTCCGAGATTTTCTATGATCGCGGTCCGGTTTTCGGCTGTGGAAAGCCTGATTGCGGCATCACTTGCGATTGCCGGCGCTGGGTCGAAATATGGAATCTGGTTTTCACCCAGTTCGACCGTCGCCCCGACGGCGCACTGTCTCCCCTTCCCCAAAGGAATATCGACACCGGTATGGGATTGGAGCGAATGGCGGCCTGTCTTCAGGGAGCCGCCACCAACATGGACATAGACATATTCCGTCCCCTTGTCGCCGCCGTCGCCGCCGCCGCCGGCAAGACGTACGGCGCAGAAGGCGGGGACGACGTTCTTATGCGCCGGATCGCCGATCATGTCCGGGCCGTGGCCTTCTGCATCGGGGACGGGGTGATCCCGGCCAATTCGCACCGGGGCTATGTCCTGAAGCGGCTGCTCCGCCGCGCCGTCCTGGACGGCAGGAATCTCGGCATCCGCTCGGGGTTCCTTCCCGCCCTGGTTCCGATCATCGGCCGGGTTATGGAAAAGCCCTATCCGGAAATCCAGGCCAGGGCCGCCGCCATCGCCGAGACAATTGGCCTGGAGGAGGAAAAATTCCTCGCCACCCTGGATCGCGGCCTTGTCCGCATCGGGCAGGCGGTGGGAGAGGCGCGGAAAACCGGCGCCTCCGTCCTCTCCGGCGCCGCCGCCTTTGAATTGTACGACACCTACGGCTTCCCTTATGAGCTGGCGGAAGAAATCCTGGCCAGGGAAGGCCTGTCCCTGGATCGAACCGGATTCGACGCCGCCATGGCCGAGGCGCGGACCAGGGCCCGGGACGGCGCCAGGATGAAAGGGGACGTCTTTGCCAGGGGGCCGTTCCAGGAAATCAAGAAGCTGACGCCGGGAACGGATTTCATCGGTTACGACTCCCTCGAGGGGGAGGGCGCGGTGGTGGCGGCGATAGCAGGCGAAACCCTAGTCGCCGAAGCGGGTTCCGGGAGCCGCGTCGCGGTGATTCTGGATCGTACGCCTTTTTACGGCGAATCGGGCGGACAGGTGGGCGATACCGGCCTGCTGATTGGCCGGGACAACTTGGTGATCCGGGTCGACGACACGCAGAAGCTGGACGGCATCCACATTCATGTCGGCGAGGTGGAAAGCGGGACGTTATGCCCCGGCGCCGCCGTCAAGGCGAGGGTGGACGCCGGCCGTCGGCAAAACATCATGCGGAATCACACCACGGCGCATCTCCTGCACCATGCGCTCCGAACCGTTTTGGGCGACAATGCCGAACAAAAGGGATCGTATGTCGGCCCGGATCGGCTCCGCTTCGACTTCCAGCATCCCGCCGCCCTCACGCCGGAGGAGCGGGGCGAGGTGGAGGAGATTGTCAATCGCCGCATTCTCGAAAACGCCGCCGTCGTTACCCGTGTCCTGCCGATCGGGGAAGCTCGTCGGCTCGGCGCCGTCGCCCTGTTCGGCGAGAAATACGGCGACACCGTCCGGGTTCTGTCCATCGGCGACTATTCCCTGGAATTCTGCGGCGGCACCCATATGCGGGAGGTCGCTCCCATCGGCTGTTTCCGATTGACGGCGGAGGAGGCGGTGGCGGCCGGAGTCAGGCGCATCGAAGGCGTGACAGGCTTGGCCGCCTTCCGCCTGTCCCGGGAGCAGGGAGAGTTTCTCTCCGCCATCGTCCGCGAACTCAAAACCGCGCCCCGCGAGGCGGGCGAACGGATTCGGGCCATGGCGGCGGAAATCCGCGAATTGGAAAAACGCCTGGCCGCCTTCCGCCTGTCCCGGGCCGAAGAAAAACTGGAGGCGGTTGCACCCCTGGACATTGCGGGCGGAAGCCTGCTCCTCGCTGCCGATGTCGGGATCCTTGGCGGCAAGGAATTGGGGGAACTCGCCCGATCCGCCCAATTGCGCCTGGGCGATCGCGGCGTGGCGGTTCTGGCCGGCCGCGATGGCGACAAGGCGGCCCTGGCAATCACAGTGGGCAAGGCCCTGGCTCCAGCCAGACTGAAGGCCGGCGATTTGGTGAAAAAGCTGGCTCCATTCATCGGCGGGGGCGGAGGCGGCCGGCCGGATTTTGCCCAGGCGGGCGGCCGGAATCCCGGGTGTCTGCCGGATCTCCTGGCCGCCGCCCCGGCGGCGATTGGGGAATTGTTGCGGGAGGGCTGAAAGCGGCGACTTGCCCCGGCGGGGGGAGAAGATTATACTAATGAGATGAAAAGCCGGCGGAGCCGGTTGGATCGTCCGGCGTTCCGCGAACGTCTCAAGTGAAGATTGAGACTTTACGGAACACTAGGCGGACCGGAGCGCGATTATGCAGGATTCCTGTTCTGCGCGGGACTGCGCGGGGACAGGGCGGGCGAATCCGGGCGCAATGCGACGCCTTCGCGAATCGCCGAAATGAACCAAGGAAGGAACGTATCGACGCCATGCTTGATTTTCTGCCGGATTTCAGTACCGTAAACCAGGTGATACTTGTCGTTGCCGCTTTCTCCGCCCTTGTCTTCGTCCATGAGCTGGGGCATTACCTGGCCGCCAGATTCACCGGAACGAGGGTCGAGCGTTTCTTTGTCGGCTTCGATGTCTTCGGGCTGCGGGTTGAAAAAGAATGGCGAGGGACCGTTTACGGCATCGGCATCCTTCCGCTGGGAGGGTATTGCGCCCTGGCTGGGCAAAACGACGACCCGAGGAAAGAGCGGTGGATAGGCGCCAAGGATGAACTCTATTCGAAACCGCTTTGGGCCAGAGGCTTGGTTTTCAGCGGCGGCGTGTTGATGAATTTCCTGTTCGGCTACCTGATCCTGGTTGCTGCCTTCATGTATGGCATCCCCTTCATTCCGCCGGTTCTTGGGGAACTCGTACCCGGCGGGCCGGCGACCGGGCACGGCTTCCTGCCGGGAGACCGCATCCTCCGGGTGAACGGAAAGCAAATCCAATCCTTCGAGGAAGCGGCCGAGGCTATCGCCCTTTCCGGCGCCGGCGGCGAGGTGACGGTCGAGGCGGAGCGCCGCGACGCTTCGGGCATAGCCCGTTCCTTTGTTGTCAGCCTCAAGGGCCGCGCTTCGGGAGGCCGGGGCAACCTGAACTCCATCGGCGCCGAACCCGAGCGTTCCCGCTGTGTGGCGGGTATTGTCGACGATCCCCTTTTTGCGGAGATCCTGGCCGGAAAGCTTGATCTCAACGACGAGATTCTTGCGGCGGAAGACGTGGAAATTCCTGAAAATCAGGGGCAGTTGCTGCAAACTCTCCTGTCCCGGCGCCCGGGCGAGACCGTTCGGCTCAAGGTCCGGGCGGCCGGCGACGGCACGATCCGCGAAGTCGCGATTCCCCTGGAAACATATGGCGAATGGGACATGGGGCTGCGGATCGGCGTCGGCATCGCCGGGGTGGTCCCGGGCGGCCCCGCAGACGCGGCCGGCCTCCTCCGCGGCGATTTGGTGGTGGCGGCTGAAATTGCCGATTCGGAGGGCGGCGGCGTCAGGCGCTTCGCTTCTGTCGCCCAGTTCATGGCGATGGTGAATGAGGCGGCCCTCCGTTCCGTCGACCTGCTCCTGAAGCGGGACGGCCGGGAAATTACCGTCCGCGCAACTCCCCGCGTGGACCCGAGAATCGACGATCCCGAACGCGACACCCTGCTTGGCGTTGAAGGGGAAATGCAGGGGGAGGACGGCTTCCGGATTGTCCGCATCCTGGACGGATCGCCCCTGCGGGATCTGGCAAGCGAAGGCGATATCCTGGCCGGGCTTGATTCGCGTCCGCTGCCGGCCGGAAAATCAATCCGCGAAGCGGTGGAGGCGGCGTCTTCCCGGGCTATCCGGTTGTTTCTCCGGCGGGATGGCGAGGGGGTTCCCGCCGCGCCGTTGGCTGCGGTTCCGGAGGCGAATCTGTCTATCCGGCTTGTCCCCCGCATCAATCTGGAGTATCGCCGGCCGATGATTGGTGTGGATCTGGCGGCGGGCCCGGTGGTGGCGGTAGAGGCGGGAAGTTTCGCCGACAGCCGACTTGGCGGCGCGAACCTGCTGGCCGGGGCGCGGCTCGTTGCCATCCAGTATTCTCCCGATCTCTCCTCCACCATTCTCCGTTTCGTCTTCCCTCCCGGCTCGTCCCAGGGCGGCGGTCTGCGGACCCTGGTGGCGGAAACGCCGGAAGCCATCCGGTTGGCTCCAGCGGCTGCCGGTCTCCGGAGCCGCATCCCCGTCTCGCTCAAGACTGCCGAAGAAATCCGGCCCTTGCCTTTCCTGGATGCGGCGGCGGCGGCCGGGCGCAAATGGGTGGATTTGTCGCTCATGGTGTATTCGGTGGTTCACAAGCTGGCGGTTCGCACCCTGCCGCTGGACGCGGTGGGAGGCCCGGTGCAGCTTTTCCGCATCATCAAGATAGCGGATGATCGCGGTTTCGCCTATTTTTTGTATATCGTCGCGCTGATCAGCGTCAACCTGGGCGTGTGCAATCTGCTGCCCTTCCCGGTCCTGGACGGCGGACACCTGGTCTTCCTGCTGATTGAATGGGTCATCGGAAGGCCACCGCCTCGGCTGGTGCGGGAGACGGCGCAATGGATTGGCCTGGTCTGCCTCCTGGCGCTGATGCTCACCGTCACCGGCTACGATATCTTGCACCTGTTGCGCGGATCGGGCTGACGCCGCCGGTTCACGCTTGCAGCATTTCGCGCAGAGCATGAACCGCTTCGTCGATATGGCTGCTGAAAGGCTGGTTCCTGACGCCAACGAAACGAAGTTGGCAGCGGTTGAAGGGAATCAGTATCTTCTCGGCCCGGCTCGAGGCGATGGCTGTCGCCATGGCGGGAGTGAGTTCGCCCAACATGGAGTTGGCGGCGACAATGCCGGCGGCCCCGAGGATGAAGTCCGCTTGGCCGGCATTGACAACGATGGCATTCTCGCCCGTTGCGCCCTCGTCCGCTCCGGCCTTGAGCATGAGGGAGGTGGCGATGGAATTGGTGCCAAGGCCGATTATGGTCAGCCGGTCGCCAAAGGCCTGGCGCAATTTCTCCACCAGGACCTTGCCGACGCCTCCGCCTTGTCCGTCCACCACCGCCGTCCGTACACGCTCCATGCCGCCCCTCCTGCCGTCTGCAACCATCGCTTATTATAGGTTCCAGAATGCCACCGGTAAAGGAAAATCGTTTCGTCCGCATCCCTGTTTCCGGGACTTCTGCGCGAAAATAATCCCTTGTACATGGCTATTCCCCGCCCATGAACAATGGTACCCGTTCACGGCCATGGGAAAATTAGTTGAGGAGTGAAGGGGAGTGTGTATGAGAGGTGTGAGCGAAAAGGGAGTTGAGGATGAAAGAGAAAGCGGAGAGATGTCGTTTGGCGCAGGTGGAAAGAACGGTCCACATCCTTTCCCGATAGGCTCTGCCTTTCGGGCTGCGTGTGCCTTGCATGGCGACGCGGTCAATCACGACCTGGCGGATGGCTTGTTCCGCCCGATTGTTGGTCGGCTCGACCAAGGCGCTGGAAAGGAAGCGGAGATACGAATCGCCACCTTTCCGGAAGCGTTTGGCAATGTTCTCCGCCGCCGTCTTCGGCGGTGCGCGGCCGAGTATGCGCATTACCCGTTCCCCGGCCTTGGCCAATTCTCCCCGGTTGGCTTCAGGATGCGACTGGGCATGGTGGTAGAGGCGAAACAGCTTCCGTATCGTCGCCAGGGAGCGGATGGCGTAACGCCGGGTCTCCAGGTCGGGATGACCGCGGAGGAAGCGCAGTTCCCGAATGCGATGCGCCTGGCAGAATTGGGCTTTGCCGCCGCTCCTGGCCAGATGGGCGTGATAGGCGGAATAGTAAAATGGTCCCGGTGTATTTTGGGCCGAGCATAGTGGCAAGGACTTTGGCGGAGCGCTTCCTGTCGATGTGAAAAACGGTGTACTTCCCTGCTCTGAACACCCACGTCCAAAAACGCTTCCCCTTCTCCCGATGGCCGGTCTCGTCGATATTCAGAACCGGTTCATGACGGAGATTCCTGGCGGCTTCACCATAGGCATTTGCCAGCGCCTTCGAAACCCGCCGCGGCGTCTTGGCAATCTCCCCCCGGCTGACCGGAGCCTGACAAACATCCTCCAGAAAAGCGCCAGGCGCGAAATAGGAGGCATGCGCCTTGACGTTCAGAAAGGACAAGGCGGCCGCAAGATGATTGCCGACAAATCCCTCACGGACAACCTGTCGGGGCAATTCCCCCCGATGGAAAGCGCCGCACGAAGAACAACGGCAGGCAGGTGCGCGAAATTCCCGGCGGATGACAGGATTGTCGCGAAGATCAATTTGTTGCCGCACCACACCGGCCGCAGGATACGGGTGCAAATCTCCCCCGCAGCGGCAGGTCATGGAGGGCGGTTCGAATCTCGTGACTTCATCAATCTGTTCTAGGAAAAAAGCGTCCGGAAATGCGCCTCGTGTCCCGGCTGGCCGCCAATACGACGCTTCCCCCTGCCACCCGATGGCGGAGGCTTGACAATGTCCGATGACGGCTGCCAGGAAGAATTCCTGGAATCCTTCCTGGCAGCGGCAAGCTCACGCTTGAGACGCTCATTCTCGGCTCGTAACCGGCCGTTCTTG
>JAITKH010000423.1 GCA_031278535.1 Planctomycetota bacterium
ATGTCGGCCGAAACCAGTCTCGCCCATGCCGTTTCAGCCACACCGAGGGGGGAATGGCCGGTCCAGAGGCCGATGACGGCCGCGCCCAGGGCCATGGCCGCGTCCAGGCGCCCGAGGAGGCGCTGGAACACGAGGATGCAGAACAGCGAGAGGATGATTCGGGCGATATAGGGCGTGGCGGCAAAAAATTCCATTTCGTCCTTTCCCGTTCGCCGCGCTCAGGCGAATTCGGCGGCCAGCGTTTCGAAGAGGAGCGCGGCCGACGTGGCGCCGGCGTCTTGGTGGCCGAGAGAACGCTCTCCGGCATAGCGGCCGCGGCCCTGTCCGGCCGTCATGTCCCTGGTGGCCAGGACGCCGTCCCGCGCCGCTTCGAGCGCCTTGGCCGTCTGGACGGCGAAACCGGCGGCGGCGTGTTCCTCCAGCGCCCGCACCGCCGGGTCCAGGGCGTCCACCATGGTCTTGTCGCCGGGCTTGGCTTTTCCGCGCGCCTGGACGAGGTCGAGGCCGGATCGCCACCAGGCGGCCAAGTCCGCCGGCGTCGCCGCCTCCTTTCCGGCCAGCGTCTTGGCGCCTTCGCTGAACAGGGCGCTGAAGAGCGCGCCCGACGCGCCGCCGCCGCCGCCCAGGATCCCGGAAGCGAAGGCCTTGACGGCGGCGGCGATATCCGCCTCGCCCGCCGCCATCAGCCGTTCCTTCGCTTTCGCGAAGCTTTGCGCCATCCCGGAGCCGTGATCGGCATCCCCTATGCCGGAATCCACCTCGTTCAGGTAATCGCGGTTGGCGATTATCTTGTCGGCCATGCGGACAAGCAGACGCCGGATGCCGGCGGCATCGATTGTTTCAGGCATGCTTTCCCCTTTTCATATGGGTTATTGAATCAGGGCCGGCGTCCTGGCCGGCGCGGCCAGAAATTCCTCCAGTTCCGGATCCAGACGGAGCAGGGTCAACGACAGTCCCGCCATTTCCAGGGAGGTCATGTAATTCCCCACCAGGGACCAGGCTATGGTCAAGCCCGCGTCTCCGGCAAGCCGGTGAAGCGCCCGAGCCATGATATAGAGCTCCATCGGCGGCGTACCGCCCAGGCCGTTCACCAGGGCGGCGACTCTTTCGCCGGATTTCAGGCCCACGTCGTCCCGTATTTTTTTGACAAGTTCTTCCGCCACGGCGTCGGCGGGAAGGATGGGCGTCTTTCGTGCGCCAGCCTCGCCGTGGATGCCCAGCCCCATTTCCATTTCCCCGTCTCCCAGGGTGAACCCGGGCTTTCCGGCCTCGGGAACAATACAGGGGGTGAGCGCCACTCCCATGCTGCCCAAACCGGCGATGGTCTTCTCCG
This sequence comes from Planctomycetota bacterium, assembly GCA_031278535.1. GTDB lineage: Bacteria > Planctomycetota > SZUA-567 > SZUA-567 > SZUA-567 > JAJBSZ01. The sequence goes on from JAITKH010000423.1 coordinate 1,334, forward strand.
CCACCCGCTTCACTTCGGCCAGGGGCAATCCTTTTTCGGCCGCGGCTCCGGCGATTTTGTGGACCAGCACGGTCCCGGCTATTCCCCGGCGCCAATCCGGCTTGTCGCGCCCGGCCAACGCCACGTCGTCGTTGACCACCACGCTGTCCGTCGTCACGCCCTCTTCCGCCGCCATGTCGGCCGCCAAACCAAAATTCATACTGTCCCCCGAATAGTTTTTGATGATCATGAGGACGCCGGCCTTGTTTTTGAGCGCGATCAGGCCGGCGAGCAACTGCTCGGGATTGGGCGAGGCGAAGACGTTGCCGGCCACGGCTGCGTCCAGCATGCCCGGGCCCACATAGCCGGCATGGGATGGTTCGTGGCCGCTGCCGCCTCCGCTGATCAGGGCCACCTTTTCGGGCGGCTTGGGAGTGCGCCGGAGAACCACCCTCTGCTCGGGAAGCAGGCGCACCAGGCCGGAGTGCGAACGCTCAAACCCCTCCAGCATTTCAGGAACCACCTCCTCCGGCTTGTTGATGATTTTCTTCATCGTCCTCCTCCTTGTCCCGTTCCGTTTGCCCGGCGGACCGCCGCCGGCATTTCCGGAATAATACGCCGCCCCGCCGCGGCGTCAAGGCGGGGAAACGCGCCGGCGCCTGTTTTTATGCGGAACGGCAAGGGCGGGAACCGTTGTCGCTCCGCGCGTTTCCCGGACTCTCTTGATTGGTACTGGGGACAAAGGGGAATATCCGCCGGCGTTTCCTCGAAAAATTCCGGACACCACCATAAATCAAAACTCAACAATATCCCCCGCCAACTGTCAAAGATGAGCGGGAACTGCCTTTTCACATTGTGCGCAAAATTCCGGACGTTATCTTGGCGACTGGATATGGACAAGTATCCCCTCGAACAACAGTCGCCAAGAAAAAAATGAAAGACATGCACATCAGGACAGCGGGATTCCATGGGGAATGGAATTATGCCATCAAGCCAGGAATGGATTCATGAATGGAGCAATTATTTTTGGGCAACTCCTTAGCCGTGGACTTTTGGAAATTTTGCAGTCGTAATTTCCGGCAATGGTTGAAAAGTGGCATGGCGATTCCTTTACTTGGTGTTGAACAGACGCCTTGTAAAAGGAGATGGTATGAAAGACAAGTGAGCGAATCTGGTTTTTCCGTGTGTCGATAAGACATA